>NZ_AZRJ01000023.1:0-50927 GCF_002895495.1 Petrotoga sp. HWHPT.55.6.3
CCCTTCGCCCCGCTCCCCACCCATGTGGAAGAGGGACCTGCGGTCCTTTAAACCCTGCTACTCCCTCATAAGGTTAAATTAATTTTTATCCATTTACATAGCTTCCCACCCATGTGGAAGAGGGACCTGCGATCCTTTAAACCCTACTATTCACCTTTAAGGATGATGTGAGGTTCCATTTTTGTTATCTCTTTTTGATCTTGGTTAGTCTTGGTCCCTTTCTGGTTCTTGCGTTGGAGTGGGTTTTCTGCCCTCTTACGGGTAACCCCGCTTTGTGCCTTTTCCCCCTGTAACTGCCGATGTCTATCAAACGCTTAATATTTTTGTTAATTTCTTGCCTTAGTTCACCTTCAACTTTATAATTTTCGTTGATGTGGTGACTTAGTTTTGAAATTTCATCGTCGGTTAGTTCTTTTGCTTTTTTGTTTGGGTCAATCTCTAAGGTATTTAATATATCAAGTGCTGTTTTTCTTCCTATTCCATAAATATATGTTAATCCTACAAATAATGCTTTATTATCTGGTACTTCCACACCTAAAATACGCGCCATCCTTTTATCCTCCTTATAAAGAAATTCATATTATCCTTGTCTTTGCTTGTGCTTTGGATTTTTAGAACAGACAACCCAAACCTTTCCGCCTCTTTTTACTATTTTACAGTGCTCACATCGTTTTTTTACAGAAGCCCTCACCTTCATAATTAATTTCCTCCTTCTTGATTCTCATCATCTATATTAATCCATTTTTTCAATCTTTGTTGACTTTTTCCCTTTTAACAATTCTTCCTTTGTTTAAATCGTAAACGGAAACTTCCACAGTAACTCGGTCTCCTGGAAGTATTTTGATGAAATTTTTTCTCATTCGCCCAGAAATATGGGCTAATATTTCATGCCCATTATCTAATTTAACTTTAAAATTTGCATTAGGTAAAGCTTCAATGATGTATCCTTGCATAACAACGACGTCTTTTTTAGCCAATACAATCCCTCCTTTTTCAGGGATTTTTACTGTCATTAGAAACTGTAAAGTACGATTTAGCGCCCTTCGCCCCGCTCCCCACCCATGTGGAAGAGGGACCTGCGGTCCCTTTAGACCCATTCGTTAAGGGGCAAGCCCCTTAAAAACCCCAAATTCGTGTATCATCATTTGCATACGTCATTTGCGAAGCAAATGAGGGTATGGAAATTATTCTAAAACAATTACAAAAAGACGTTTTGCACGAAGCAGCAAAAAACTTTTTGCATAAGGCTGCAAAACCATTTTGCACAAGACCGCAAAAGGGCTTCACCCTGTGACCCTTTTAAAAGTAGAACGTTTTTTGTGAGTTAATAGTTAGCATCGTTTTCTCGTAAGCTGCGTTTAGCCTTTATTAGCGTCCTTCCCCCGCTCCCCACCCATAAGGATAAAAGGCTTTTTATCCATTTGCAAACCGCAGCCCACCCACAAGGATAAAAGGGATAAAGTAAGGATTCTCCATGTTGACCACAAAAATAAACCCTTAAATTATAGTTGTGTTAGTATTTCCGGGCCATTTTCTGTCACGGCAATTGTGTGTTCAAAATGTGCTGCTTTTGATCTATCTCTGGTTACCGCTGTCCAACCGTCTTCTAAAATATCTACTTCATAGCTTCCCATAGATACCATTGGTTCTATTGCAAGGGTCATGTTTTTTCTTATTTTTGGACCCCTTCCTTGCCTTCCATAATTTGGAATTTGGGGATCTTCATGCAATTTTCTTCCTACCCCGTGACCTACGTATTCCCTTATTACAGAAAAACCCTTACTTTCAATGTAAGTTTGAACTTCGTAGCCAATGTCACCAATGGTATTACCAACAACAGCTTTTTTTATACCCATGTACAAAGACTCTTTGGTCGCTTCAACCAATTCTTTTTCCCTTTCAGAAACTTGTCCAATTATGTAGGTTCTGGCTGAATCTGCTATGTATCCTTTGTAAGTTAAACCACAATCTACAGATACAATATCTCCATTTTTTAAAACTTTACTTCTCAATGGAAATCCATGGACAACTTCTTCATTTACAGAAAAGTTGATCGCATATTTGTAACCATTATAACCTTTGAAGGTGGGTATAGCATCTTCCTTTTCCATGTATTCTAAAACATATTTTTCAATTCTTTCTCCGTTAACGCCTTCTTTTACTATTTCAGGAAGTAAAGCGTCAAGAAGACGGGCAAGCTTCTTTCCAGCCCGTCTCATCATTTCTATTTCTTGATCAGTCTTAATTATTATCATTGTTTGTTAAAACTCCTTAGTATATTAAACAATTCTTTTGTAACGTCTTCAACATTTTGGGCACCGTCTATTGTAATTATTTTGTTATTTTTTCTATAATATTCTATTACGGGCTCGGTATTTTTCTTATATACTTTATACCTTTCTCTGACTACTTCTTCTTTGTCATCGTCTCTTTGAATTAATTTTGTACCACATACATCACATTTTTCGTCTTCTTTTGGTTGAAGGGTAATTAAATTATATACTTTTCCACAGTTTGGACAGACTCTTCTATTACTTATCCTTTTTACTATTTCTTCTTCGGAAACGTCAATTAGTACTGCCGCATCTATTTCTTTTTGTAACTCTTTTGTTGCTTGGTCTAAAAATTTTGCTTGGTCTAAAGTTCTGGGGTAACCGTCAAGAATAAAAGAATCTAATTCTTCCAATCTTTCTTTTACCAAACTGTTCATTATTTCATCCGAAACTAATTCTCCACGATCCATAATTGCTTTAGCCATTTTACCTAATTCTGTACCTTTGCTAACAGCATCCCTTAAAATATCTCCGGTGGATATGTGTACAATTTGAAACTCCTGGGCAACTTTTTTGGCTTGGGTTCCTTTACCTGCACCAGGCGGTCCGAAAAATAAAAGTCTCAAAGAAAATTCATCTCCTTCCTCGTAACCTTCCTTTTTTCATGAAGCCTTCATATTGTCTTACTATCATGTGTTGCTCCATCTGTTGGACAATATCTAAAGCAACTCCAACGGCTATTAGTGTACTGGTACCACCTATCCAGATTTGCTGCATCCCTGAAGCGCCTCTGATAAAGTAGGGAACCAAGGCAATTACTACTAAAAAGATCGCTCCTATGAAAGTTACCCTGGTCATGACTGAAGTGATGTAATTAACAGTCGGTTTTCCTGGTCTTAAACCTGGTATGAACCCACCATAATTTTGTATGTTATTTGCTACGTCGTTTGGATCCATAACAACAGAACTGTAGAAGTATGTAAAAAAGAAAACCAGCAAACCATACAACACAAGATAAAGTGGAGAACCTATAGCAAATAGTCTATCGTCTACGGTAGTGTTTGTTACCCCAGCAATCATACTGGGTAGGGTCATAATAGCGGAGGCAAAGATTATGGGAATTACCCCTCCACCATTTACCTTAATAGGTAAATATGTTGAGGAACCTCCATAAATTTTTGTGCCGACTACTCTTTTTGCATATTGAATATTAATCCTTCTTTCAGATGTTTGAACCGCTACTACAGCTATTACTATAAATATAGCAACAGCGGCTAAGAGTATCCATTCTAATGGGGTTAAACCTATGAGAGCTTCGGCTGCATATGTAGGGTATCTGGATACTATACCAGCAAATATTAAAACAGATACCCCGTTTCCTATTCCTTTTTCGGTGATTAATTCACCTATCCATAGTAAAAACATCGTTCCTGCAGCTATAGAAACGGTTGCTAAAGTTACAAAGAGAACTGGTGATAGATTGGGGGATCTGTAATTGTTGGCAGCTATGGACATTAGTAATCCTTGTCCAAAAGCTAATACTAAAGTTAACATCCTCGTGTAGTGAGCGAATTTTTTTCTCCCACTTTCACCTTCTCTCAACATCTCTTTCAAACTAGGTATTATAGAAGAGAGAAGTTGAAAAATGATCGAAGCCGTAATATAGGGTGTCACTGAGAGAACAAATATTGATAAATTGCTTAACGCCCCTCCAGCAAAGACATCAAAAAAACCTATGAATCCTCCAACCGCTCCTTGGGATGCTCCACTTAAAGCAGCTTGCCAGGCTTCTACATTTATTCCCGGAATGGGGATGTATATACCTATTCTAAACCCTATCAACGCTAAAAAGGTGAATATAACTCTATCCCTTAATTCAGGAATCCTAAAAACGTTTCTAAAGGCTTTGAACATGTTATTCAATCACCTCTATTTTCCCGCCAACAGCTTCAATTTTCTCTCTAGCGGTTTGAGAGAAAATGTTAGCTTTGACAACAAGAGGTTTTGATATTTCTCCTTTTCCTAATATTTTTACTCCATCGTTCAATTTTTTTATCAATTTCTTTTCTAAAAGTATGTCTGGAGTTACTTCTTCATTTTCTGAGAAATACTTTTCTAATGTTTCTACGTTTACAACAGAATATACTTTTTTGAATGGTGCATTAGAGAATCCAAATTTTGGAGTTCTTCTAATAATGTTTGTTTGTCCACCTTCAAATGTTCTACCAATTTTACCTCTTCCTCTAGCCTTTTCACCTTTATGCCCTTTGCCAGCTGTTTTTCCTAATCCTGAGCCTATTCCTCTTCCTAACCTTTTTTTGGGTTTCCTTGATCCTGGTGTAGGTTTTAGATCTTCTATTTTAAGTGGCATGTATATAGCCTCCTTATTTACAATTTGTTTAATTAAGAATCGATTTCTTCCCACTCAACTAAGTGATGTACAGTCCTTATCATTCCTCTAATTTGGGGATTGTCAGGTTTTATTACTACTTTATCTTTTCTAGTTAAATCTAAAGCATCGAGAGTAGCTAATTGTCTTTTGTCTTTCCCTGCTCTTCCTTTTACTAACTTTATCTTTAGACTTGACATTACTCATACCCCCTTGTGAGCGCCAAAGAATACTTGTTTAACAGTTAAATCTCTCAACTTTGCAATTTCTTGAGGAGATCTCAACTTTTTTAATCCATTGTAAGTGGCTTTAGCTAAATTTAATACGTTCGTTGAACTAATGGATTTACTTAGAATATTATCTATTCCGGCTAATTCAACAACAGCTCTTACAGCTGAACTGGCTATAACACCGGTACCTGGGCCTGCTGGGAACAGTAATACAGTGGAAGCATCTTGTTCACCGATTATTTCGTAAGGAATAGTTCCGTTTTTAACGGGGACTTCTATCATATTGTTCTTTGCATTTTCAATTGATTTTCTTATGGCTTGTGGAACTTCTCGGGCATTCCCGATTCCTAATCCTACTTTTCCATTTCGATTACCTACTACCGAAACTGCACGAAACGAAATGGTTTTTCCACCTTTAGTTACTTTGCTGACCCTTCGAATTTCGATTACTCTTTCTTCTAATTCATTTGCAGCATCAGTAGCTTTTACTTTCTGATCGTTCGGCATAAATTACCAACACCTCCTAAAACTTTAAGCCCGTTTCTCTTGCTGCTTCAGCAAGAGCTTTTACTTTTCCATGGTATTTGTAACCGCTTCTATCAAAAACAATTTCTGTTATACCTTTTTCTTTTGCTTTTTCGGCTATGAGTTTCCCTACTTCTTTTGCAGCGTTTTCATCCCATGTTTTTTCTAATTTTTCTTTCAGTTGTTTTTGGGTTGTTGAAGCTGACGCCAAAGTAACACCTTTAGTGTCGTCTATAATTTGAGCATATATGTGCTTTTGACTTTTAAAAACCGTCAATCTTGGTTTTTCTGATGTTCCTCTAACGTTTTTTCTCACTCTTAAGTGCCTTTTTTGTCTAAGGGCTTTTTTGTCTAATTGTTTTATCAATTTAAAAGGGACCTCCTTTGCGGAAATGTTTTAAACTTTCTTTCCTTCTTTTCTTAAAACACTTTCTCCAACATATTTTATACCTTTACCACTGTAAACGTTAACTTTTCTTAAGCTTCTTATCCTTGCGGCGACTTCTCCGACTTTGTATTTATCTATACCTTTAACGACTACTATTGTGGGTTGTGGAACTTCTATAGTTATTCCTTCAGGGACTGGAAATTCTACGGGGTTTGAATAACCAAGATTCAAGATTAAGTTTTTACCTTGAAGTTGAGCTCTGTACCCAATACCGGCAATTTCCAATTCTTTTTTGTATCCTTCAGTTACACCTTTAATCATGTTTCTCACATGAGAGGTGAACGTGCCTCTTAGCGCTTTTAATCGCTTCTCGTCTGAACTTCTTTTAACTACGCCTTCTTTTGTTTTAATCATTAATTCGTTGTTATCTCTGTCAACTTCCAAATATTCGGGTAAATTGAGACTTAATTCACCATTTTTACCTTTGATTTTTATTGTTTGTCCATCCACAGATAATTCTACACCATCAGGAATAATTGTTGGTTTATCAGCTATTCTCGATTGTGGCATCTAGGCACCTCCTCACCATACATAACAGATTACTTCTCCACCAACTTTTTTCTCTCTTGCTTCTTTATCGGTCATTACTCCTTGGGATGTTGAGAGTATAGCTATACCTAATCCACCCTTGACTTTTGGTATGTTACGGGTATTAACATACACTCTTCTTCCGCTTTTTGAAACCCTTATGATCCCTTCCATTATAGGTTTTTTATCTCTTCTTGTACCTTTGTACTTCAAATAGACTTTGAGTATTCCTTGTTTACCATCGTCTATGAATTTATAATCATTGATAAATCCTTCTTTTTTCATTATTTCTAAAATGTCTTTTTTTAAGTTTGAAGCGGGTATTTCAACACTTTCTTTGAACACCGAATTGGCGTTCCTTATTCTGGTTAGCATATCAGCTACCGGATCGCTCCACATTCGTTTTTCCCTCCTTACCAGCTAGCCTTCTTAACTCCAGGAAGTTTACCTTCCAGAGCTTGTTCTCTGAAACATATTCTGCATAAACCAAATTCTCTATAAACAGCTCTTGGTCTACCACATACTTTACATCGTGAGTATTCTCTTGTTTTATACTTCGGAGTTCTTTTAGATTTTTCTATAAGTGCCTTTTTTGCCATTACTCACACCCTCCATTTATTTTTTTTGTAACGGGAAACCAAAATATTCTAATAATTTCCTGGCTTCTTCATCAGTTTTAGCTGTGGTTACGATTGTTATATCCATGCCTTGAATTCTACTTATATCATCAGGCCTGATTTCAGGAAAAATTAGTTGTTCAGGAATTCCGAAGGTATAATTGCCTCTTCCATCGAAAGAGTCGGCGGGTAGCCCTCTAAAATCCCTCAATTTTGGGAGCACAACATGGTTTAATTTATACAAGAAATTATACATTTTCCATCCTCTCAAGGTAACTTTCACACCTATTGGCATACCCTCTCTAACCTTAAAATTGGCAACACTTTTCTTTGCCCTGGCTATTAAGGCTTTTTGTCCGACTATCTTCGTTAACTCTTGGGCATGTTTTTCAACAACTGCTCTGTTCCTGGAACCTTCTCCAACTCCCATATTAACAACTATCTTTACAAGTTTCGGCACTTGTAATTCGTTTTTGTAGTTAAATTCTTTCATCATTGAAGGTATTACTACTTCTTTGTACCTGTCTTTCAGAGGTATATACTGAACTTTCTCCATTGATAGTCCTCCTTTTTACTTCTTACCATACCTACTTGATTTTTACAAGTTTTCAAAATTTGAATGGATTAAGATTTTTCTACTATTTCACCACATTTTTTGCAATATCTTACTTTGCTTCCATCTTCAAGAAATTTAAATCCCACTCTGGTTTTTTGATTGCAGTTTGGACAGACTAACATAACGTTTGAAATATCAATAGGACTGGGTTGCTCAATAATTCCGCCTTCCCTCATCTTTTGAGTGGGCCTTTGATGCTTCTTGACGACGTTTACGTTATCCACAATGACTTTTTTGTCCTTTGGAATAACCCTCAAAACTTTGCTTCTCTTTCCTTTATCTTTTCCAGAGATCACTACTACTGTGTCGTCTCTCTTTATTTTATACATATTTTCACCTCACCAAACTTCTTTTGCTAACGATGCTATCTTCGCGTAGCCTTTTTCCCGTACTTCTCTGGCTACTGGACCAAAAACCCTCGTTCCTAAAGGTAACTTATTTTTATCAATCAGTACCGCAGCATTGTCATCAAATCTAATATAGGTTCCATCTTTCCTTCTTATCTCTTTTTTCGTTCTGACAATAACGGCTTGAACTACTTGACCTTTTTTCAAATCTGTGTGAGGTATGGCTTCCCTAACGGAGCAAACAACGGTGTCTCCGACGGTTCCTTTTGATTTATGAAACCCACCGAGTACTTTGATAACTCTTAATACTTTTGCTCCAGAGTTATCAGCAACTCTGATTTTACTCTCTAGTTGTACCATCAACCTCACCTCCAAAGGCTTCTTTTAATTCTTCTTCAACTGAGTCTGGTGTTTCAACTTCTTCCGATAAAATATTTTTTCTCACAATTCTTTTTAAAACAAAAGCCTTTGTTTTGGAAAGCTTCCTGGATTCTTCTATTTCAACAATATCTCCAATCTCACATTCGTTATTTTCATCATGTGCATGGTATCTTCTGGTTTTTCTGACAAATTTGTGGTATTTGGGATGTTTTGTAAGTCTATCTGTTTCAACTGTTATCGTTTTGTCCATCGCATTGCTTACAACTTTTCCAGTTATTATCTTTTTAGACATGAAATTTACCTCCTTATTCCGAGTTCCCTTTCTTTGAGGATGGTCTTTATTCGAGCTATATCTTTCTTAACTTGTTTGATACTTGAAGAATTTTTTAGTTGTCCAAGTTCGAGTTGAAACCTCAATTGAAATAATTTTTCCTTCAAATTGTTTAATTCTTGATTGAGCTCTTCGTCTGTTAATTCTCTCATCTCAGTTATTCTCATCAGAGCTCCCCTCCTATTTCATATCTTTGAACTATCTTAGTCCTTATCGGTAGCTTGGAGGCGGCATACTCTAAGGCCCTTTTAGCAGTTGCTTCATCGACTCCACCTATTTCAAACATCACTCTTCCCTTCTTTACAACCGCTACCCAACCTTCCACATCACCTTTACCTTTTCCTTGCCTTGTTCCAATTCCTTTAGAAGTTATTGGCTTATCGGGAAAAACGTTAATCCATATATTTCCCGTTCTTTTTAATGTCCTTACCATAGATAACCTACATGCTTCTATCTGTTGAGCGGTTATCCATGAGCTTTCCATCGCTTTTAATCCCCAGTCGCCGAAATGCACCAAACTAGCACCTTTTGTCATTCCTCTGACTGTTCCGCGTTGTTGTTTTCTGTATTTTACTCTTTTAGGCATCAACATTTAGGATTTCCTCCTTTTTACCATTTCTACGATCTTTAACTTGCTTAGCGCCCCTTCGCCCCGCTCCCCACCCATCAGGATGGAAGAAGGAGATCTTCACTACGTTCCCCACCTATAAGGACGGAAGAAGGAGATCTTCACTACGCTTCCCATCCATTTGGAAAGATTATTAAATCAGCGTATCACCATGATAGACCCAAACTTTTATCCCTATGGTACCATATTTAGTTTGAGAATGAACGACAGCGTAATCTATGTTTGATCTCAAGGTTTGAAGAGGCAATCTTCCTTCCATATACCATTCTGTTCTCGCTATTTCGGCACCACCGAGTCTACCAGAAACCATTATTTTCACACCTTTAGCGCCTCTTCTCATGGCATTGGTTATAGCTCTTTTCATTGCAACTTTGTGCGAAACTCTTCTTTGAAGTTGACCGGATACATCTTCAGCTATGAGTTGAGCAACAACGTAAGGATTTTTTACTTCTTCAGCGTAGACCTTAATATTTTTATCCCCTACAATGTTTTTCAAATCATCTCTAATTTTTTTCATTTCTGCGCCTTTTCGTCCAATCAAAATTCCTAATCTGGCACCATAAATATCTATTCTTATTGACGAATCACTGGGTCTTTCAATTAATATCTCTGAAATTCCAGCAGCTTCGTAATTGGATTTTATATAATCTCTTATTTTTTCATCTTCATGCAAATAATCAGAATAATTCTTTTCGTTAAACCATACAGATTTCCAAGTTTTATTGTTTCCTAACCTGAAACCGTTTGGGTGCACTTTTGATCCCACTTATTTCACCTCACTTTATTTATCAGCACTTTTGTCTCTTAAGGTTATATAAATATGGCTCATTCTTTTTTGAAGAATATCTGCTCTTCCATGAGACCTTGGCCATAATCTTTTGAGTCTAGGACCTTCATTCACCATTATCTCAGAAACATAGAGATTTTCAGCGTTTAATCCAAAATTATTTTCAGCATTCGCAATTGCGGACATCAAAGTTTTATATAGTATACGTGCGGATTTTTTTGGACTAAAAGTGAGTATTTGAAGTGCTTCACTTATATCTTTATTCCTTATTGAGTTTGCCATAGATCTAGCTTTTCTAGGTGATATTCTTACATATTTTGTGACTGCTCTAGCTTCAACAATTGGTTCAGAGGCTTCTTTCTCTTTTCTCATTCTGTGATATACAGATCTTTTTACTTTTCTACCATCTTCTTGAACTCTGGAAACATTAGTATTAGTAGCCATGAACTACCCTCCTCAACCTTGCTTTTCTATCTTTCCTTTAACAGCTTTTTTGTCTGGATGTCCTCCAAACCTTCTGGTTGGAGAAAATTCTCCCAATCTGTGACCAATCATTTGTTCAGTTATATAAACCGGTATGTGTTTCATTCCGTTATGAACTGCTATTGTATGTCCAACCATTTCTGGCAGGATCATCGAGGCCCTTGACCAAGTTTTAATAACCTTTTTTTCACCCTTTTCGTTCATCTCTCTAATCTTTTTGATAAGACTTGGATGAACATAAGGACCTTTTTTTAAAGACCTTCCCACCTACTGCACCTCCTTGCTCTTCATTCTAGGTACCTTTAGAAACTCTAAAAGCTTGTTAATAGCGCCCCTTCGCCCCGCTGCCCACCCATAAGGAAAGGGTTTGCGGTTCCTTAAACTTCGCTCCCCACACATAAAGATAAAAATGCTTACTTTACTCTTCTTCTTACTATAAATTTATCGGATTGTTTTTTTCCTCTTCTTGTTTTATACCCTTTAGCAGGGGTTCCCCAAGGAGATTTAGGAATATGACCTTTGCTTCTTCCTTCTCCACCACCCATTGGATGATCTACTGGATTTTGTACCATACCTCTTACTTTGGGTCTTCTTCCTAACCATCTGATTTTTCCTGCTTTACCGTAAACTTCATTGGAGTGGTCTTCGTTCCCTACTACTCCGATGGTAGCCATACAACTTAAACGAACTCTTCTCAACTCACCAGAAGGCATTTTTAAAAGTGCATATTTGCCTTCTTTAGCCATTAACTGTGCATAAGTCCCTGCAGATTTTGCTATTTTTCCACCTCTACCAGGTTCAAATTCTATATTGTGCACAAGAGTTCCTAGAGGAATATTCTCCAAAGGTAAGCTGTTACCTACTTTGATTTCAGCTTTTGCACCACTCATTACAGTTTCTCCTACATGTAATCCCTTGGGAGATAATATATACCTTTTTTCTCCATCGGCGTATACCAATAGAGCTATCCTTGCACTTCTGTTAGGATCGTATTCTATTGAAGCAACTTTTGCAGGGATATTTATTTTGTCTCTTTTAAAGTCTATTATTCTGTACTTTCTTTTGTGCCCACCACCTCGATGCCTCATTGTAACTCGACCATAATGGTTCCTTCCACCTGTTTTTTTCAAGGGTTCGAGTAAACTTTTTTCGGGTTCGACTTTTGATAATTCAGAAAAATCAGATGTCGTCATATATCTTCGCGATGGTGTTACAGGTTTGTATTGTTTTAACGCCATTATTTATCCACCTCTCTTACAGACTGCCTTGCAATTCTCTGATTACGTATCCTTCTCCTAATTTAACTATCGCTTTTTTCCATCCTCTTGTATATCCTTCACTTCTTCCCAATCTTTTTGGTTTGGGTTTCATATTCATTACGTACACTTTCTCTACTTTGACTTTGAATATTGTCTCAATGGCTTCCTTTATTTCTGGCTTGGTAGCTTCTTTCATAACTTCAAATGTATATTTGCGTTCTTGCATGAGAGAATAGGTTTTTTCTGTTAAGATCGGCCTAGTAATAATATCGTACGCTTTTTGAAGCTCCATCAGCCGATCACCTCCTCGATTTTATTCACCATTTCTTTGGTAAGTACAATTTTCTCATTGTTTATTAAATCAAATACATTCAAACCATCCACATTTTTTTTATTTTGTCCAGGATTATCAGCAATAATTACTTTCACCTTTGGTAAATTTCTTGCAGACAATTTGAAGTTTTCGTATTGTTCTTGCTTATAAGGAAATAAAAATAAGACCTTTGTACCATCCATACCAAATTGGGTCAAAATATTTTTTACATCTTTTGTTCTAGGTTTTTCAAATTTAACATCATCCAAAACAATTAAGTTATTTTCTCTATACCTGACACTCAATGCAGATTTTAATGCTAATCTTTTCATTTTTTTGTTGAGATCTTTGTGAAATTCCCTAGGTTTTGGTCCAAAAGCTACTCCACCGTGTCGGAAAATAGGAGATCTAATTGATCCGGCTCTTGCTCTACCTAAATGCTTTTGAGGCCACGGTTTTCGGCCTCCTCCCCTGACTTCACTTCTAGTTTTTGTCGAAGCTGTACCTGCCCTTTTGTTGGTTAATTGCATATCCACGTATCTATATAGTACATCCATATTTGGGTCGATATTAAAAATTTCATCTTTAATATCTAACGTTCCCACTTTTTCATTTTTAATGTTGTATACATCTATCTGTGACATTTTTTAATTGACCTCCTTACTTCATTTTTGGGCGTTTAGCCTTAACGGCTTCTCTTATTGTTACTAATCCGCCCCTCGCTCCTGGGACTCCACCTTTGACCGCTATTAGATTGTTTTGTACATCAATGTAAACTACCTCTGAGTTTTGAATGGTTACCCTTTCATTTCCGTATTGACCAGCCATTTTTTTCCCTTTGAATACCTTAGAAGGATAGGATGCATTTCCTGTTGATCCTAGATCTCTATGAAATTTTGAACCGTGAGTTTTCTCTCCCCCTGAAAAGTTCCATCTTTTCATAACTCCTGAGTATCCTCGGCCTTTTGATTTACCTATTAAATCAATCTTTTCTCCTTCAGAAAAAATTGATACATCAATTTTTTGACCGATTTCGTAATCATCGACATTGTCTACTCTAAATTCCCTTAAATATCTCATGGGTTGCACTTGTGCCTTTTTGAAGTGACCCATCAATGGTTTGTTTGCTTTTCTTTCCGGTATCTCTTCAAAACCTATCTGTATAGCGTTATATCCATCTGTTTCTACGGTTTTCTTTTGAACTACCACACATGGTCCAGCTTTGATAACTGTCACCGGGATGGCTTTATCGTCTTTAAAAATTCGTGTCATTGCAACTTTTTTACCTAAAATACTCTTCATTTTCACACCTCCAGAGCCCGAATGATATCCGTCTTAATTTTTTTAGATTTACAATGGCATTAAGCCTTTATGTCTACAGATACTCCTGCTGGAATATTGACTTTCAACAGTTTAGTAACCGTATCTGATGAAGCATTGTAGATATATATAACTCTTTTATGAACAACTTTTTCAAATTGTTCCATTGAATATGAATATTTGTGTGGGGATCTTATTACCGAATATACAGTTCTCTTATTTGGTAATGGAATAGGACCAGAAACTTTAGCTTCGGTATCTTTTACGGCATCAATAATTTTTTTTGATGATTCATCTAGTAATCTATGGTCGTATCCTTTCAATCTAATTTTTATGTACTTATTATTGGCCATATTTTTTTAAAAAGCCTCCTTTTAACTCATTAGTAAGGGGAGCTGAAGCTCCCCGTACAATAATACATTCAAATTGATTATTCAATTATTTCTGTAACAACACCGGCTCCTACTGTCCTTCCACCCTCTCTTATAGCGAATCTCATCCCTTCTTCAAGGGCTACAGGGTAAATCAGTTCTACTGTCATATTGATATTGTCACCAGGCATTACCATCTCTGCACCGCTGGAAAATTCTACAAGAGTTCCTGTAACGTCTGCTGTTCTAATATAAAACTGAGGTCTGTAACCTTTGGTAAAGGGTGTGTGTCTTCCTCCCTCTTCCTTTTTCAATACGTATACCTCAGCCTTGAATTTTTTGTGAGGAGTAATTGAACCTGGAGCGGCGAGGACTTGACCTCTTTTTACTTCATCTTTTTCTATACCTCTTAAAAGACATCCGACGTTGTCTCCAGCTTCACCTTCATCCAATATCTTTCTAAACATCTCAACACCGGTTACAACAGTCTTTTTTGTTTCATAGCTCAAACCAACTATTTCAACTTGATCTCCAGTGTGAACAACACCTCTTTCGATTCTTCCAGTAACAACCGTTCCCCTTCCAGTAATGCTGAAAATATCTTCTATGGGCATTAAGAAAGGCTTATCAGTTTCTCTGACTGGATCTGGAAAGTAATTATCAATCGCATCTAGAAGTTCGTATATCTTTTGTGTCCAAGGACCGTCTGGGCTGTCTTCTTCCAATGCTTTTAGGGCAGAACCTTTAACAACTGGGACTTCATCTCCAGGAAATTCGTAGCTACTTAGGAGATCTCTAACTTCCATTTCTACTAAGTCTATTAATTCTTCGTCATCAACCATGTCAACTTTGTTTATAAAAACAGCTATAGCAGGAACGTTAACCTGTCTTGCCAACAAAACATGTTCCCTTGTTTGTGGCATAACACCATCAGTTGCGGCTACAACCAAAATAGCTCCATCCATTTGAGCTGCCCCAGTTATCATATTTTTTATGTAGTCCGCATGACCTGGACAATCTATATGTGCATAATGCCTTTTTTCTGTTTGATATTCAATGTGTGAAACGTTGATGGTGATTCCCCTTGCTTTTTCTTCAGGAGCTTTATCTATCATGTCAAAAGGTGTAAAATCTGCCCAGCCTTTGTAAGATAAAGCCTTGGATATAGCGGCGGTTAAAGTTGTTTTCCCGTGGTCAATATGACCGATAGTTCCTACGTTCATGTGTGTCTTTTCCCTAACAAACTTCTCTTTAGCCATTGTTCTATCTCCTCCTTATAAATTATTATTGAACTTATTCTCTACTTAAGAGTTTTTGAGTTACTTGCTCCGGAACCTCCTCATAATGAGAAAATTGAATCGAACTGGTTGCTCTTCCTTGCGAAAGAGATCTCATTACTGTGGCGTATCCGAATAATTCTGATAATGGAACATGGGCATGTATTATTCTGGTATTCGTTCCTCCCACGTTTTCAAAACTCTCTACTCTTCCTCTTCTTGAGCTTAAATCGGCAATTATATCTCCCATGTATTCTTCAGGAGTTGTAACGTCCACTTTCATGACAGGCTCTAACAAAACTGGTTTGGCTCTCTTTACTGCATCTTTAAAAGCCATAGATGCAGCTATTTTAAAGGCCATTTCTGAAGAGTCAACTTCATGGTATGAACCATCAAAAACTTCCACTTTAATAGCCACCATTGGATATCCCAATAAGACGCCATCTTGCATACTTTCCTTAACACCATTCTCTATGGCTGGTATATATTCTTTTGGTATGACTCCTCCCACTATTTTATCAACAAATTCGAATTCTTTTTCGCTATTCAAAGGCAGCGGTTCAATTCTAAGTTTAACATGTCCGTACTGCCCACGACCTCCAGTTTGCCTTATATATTTACCTTCAGCTTCGGCTGGAAGTTTTATTGTTTCTTTATATGCTACACGCGGCTGACCTACTTTAACGTTCACCTTGTATTCTCTTTTAATTCTCTCAATGATAATTTCTAAGTGCAATTCTCCCATTCCAGATAATATGGTTTCTCCAGTATCGTGGTCGACGTAGCTTCTTAAACTTGGGTCTTCTTCTGTTAATGCATTTAGGGCTTTACCCAATTTTGCTTCATCATCTTTGGTTTCAGGTTCTATGGAGACCGAAATAACAGGTTCTGGGAATTCAAGTTTTTCTAGAACTATATTACATTCTTTATCTGAGAGTGTATCCCCTGTAGAAGTATCCTTTAAGCCAATTAATCCAACAATGTCTCCAGCCCTTATGTAATCAACTTCTTCCCTTTTGTCAGCATGGAGAAAAACAAGTCTAGATACCCTTTCTGTCTTATTTTTAGTTGTATTGACCACGTAGCTGCCCTTATTTAAAGTACCGGAATAAACTCTAGCAAAAGTCAACTTACCAATAAAAGGGTCCGCCATTATTTTAAAAGCCAACGCAAAAAAATCTTCGTCTTTGGAAGGATGAATATCTTTTACATATTCCCCCGTCCTTTCATCAAACGCCTTAACAGGGGGCATATCTAATGGCGACGGCAGATAATCGATAACTCCATCCAACACGGGTTGTATACCTTTGTTTTTAAAAGCACTTCCACAAAAAACAGGTACTATTTTGTTTTGAATAGTGGCTTTTCTTATCGCTTCTTTTAATTTAGCCAGGGGAATTTCTTCCTCTTCTATATAAAGTTCCATTATATCTTCATCAACCTCCGCAATTGCGGCAATTAAATCTTCTCTCTTCGATTCACAAAAATCTATTAAATCATCTGGAATACTGGTTCTTTCGATTGTTTGGCCACTTTCATCTTTCCAATAAAGTGCTTCCATAGTTAGTAAATCAACTACACCTTCAAAATCCGACTCAGAACCTATTGGAACTTGCAAAGCAACAGGATTCGCACCCAACTTATCTTTCATTGTTTGTATAGCGTTAAAAAAATTCGCTCCTATTTTATCCATTTTATTCATAAAAGCAATTCTCGGCACTCTGTACCTGTCAGCTTGCCGCCAAACAGTTTCAGATTGTGGTTCAACTCCAACTTGAGCGTCAAAAACGGCAACCGCCCCATCTAAAACACGTAATGATCTTTCCACCTCAACCGTAAAATCAACGTGGCCTGGTGTATCAATTATATTTATCCTATGATCCTTCCAAAAGGCGGACGTTGCAGCGGAGGTTATGGTAATCCCTCTCTCTTTTTCTTGATCCATCCAATCTGTTTCAGTTGTACCTTCATCAACATTCCCTAATTTGTGTTTTGTCCCCGCATAAAACAAAATTCTTTCGGTAGTAGTTGTTTTCCCTGCATCTATATGCGCAACTATTCCTATATTTCTTATTTTTTCTATGGGGTATAATCTTTCTTTCAAAACAATCCCTCCTAAAACTGCTATACTACCATCTGAAATGTGCAAAAGCTCTATTCGCTTCAGCCATCCTGTGAACGTCTTCTTTCTTTTTTACGGCAGGTCCCGTATTGTTGTACGCGTCTATCAGTTCTTGAGATAATTTACTAATCATATCTCTTCCTTTTTTTGATTGTGCAGAAGTAACTATCCATCTTATAGCTAAAGATGTGGCTCTGTTTTCAGGTACTTCAAAAGGTACTTGATATGTTGAACCCCCAACCCTTCTTGATCTTACTTCTACCACAGGTTTAACATTATCTATCGCTTTATGAAAAGCCTCTATTGGATCTTCTTTTGTAGCTTCAGCCAACCTCTCCAAAGCAGAATAAACTATTTGTTGTGCTAAAGATTTTTTTCCATCATACATCAACCTGTTTATAAATTTGGAAAGTAAAATATCCCCATAAATAGGATCTGGAACTATGTTTCTTTTTTCGGCAGTTCTTCTTCTCATTCAGTAAAGAGCCTCCTTATTAAGCCTTGGGTTTTTTGGTACCGTATTTACTTCTACCTTGTTTTCTACCTTCAACACCGGCAGCATCCAAAGTCCCTCTGATTATCTTATACCTTACACCAGGTAAGTCTTTTACCCTTCCACCTCTTACCAAAACGTTAGAGTGTTCTTGTAGGTTATGACCTTCTCCAGGTATATAACAAGTTACTTCGATTCCATTCGATAGCTTAACCCTTGCAATCTTCCTTAAAGCTGAATTAGGTTTTTTCGGGGTCATAGTTGAAACCCTTACACAAACACCTCGTTTTTGAGGGTTACCTCGTAATGCAGGAGATTTGGTCTTTTTCTTTACAGATGTTCTTCCGTACCTTATTAATTGATTAATCGTTGGCACTTAGATTTCTCTCATTTCAAGGGAAGCCATTAAATAAATGCCCTCAAAAATGAGAGTTCACCTCCTTCTGCTTTATTTTAATTTATATTAGTGTAATATATATTTTTCGTATATTTGAAAAAATAAGAAAACGCCAGTGGATATTTTACATTATTGGACCTTAATTAAAAATTAATTAAATATAACAATTTAAATAATTTACGGTTATTTATATTTGATTTTCAAACGATTGACCGTTTCCTCCGGAATTTTTTTGATAAAATCGTTTTCTTTTTTTACAAAATAAAATGAATTTTTTAGATACGGGTTGGTTGTACCGGTTAGCTGTTTCAAAATGTATAATTCATTCTTTGCTCTTGTTATGGCAACATAGAAGAGCCTTTCTTCTTCATCTAATTTTTGTTCTTTAATTGCAAGTCCGTTGGGAAAATCTCCTGGATTCACCGATATGAGAATAACTACTTTCCATTCCAATCCCTTAGCCCCATGAATCGTTGTGAGCGTTAACTTATTCTCATCTTTATCCCTACTCGCAGGTATTACTCCTATTTCTTCACTAAGCGTCAAATCTTCTATAAAAGCGCTTACCGAATCATAACGACTGGCAATTTCACTGAATCTTTCAATATCCATGTTCCTTGATTTAGAATCTGCATAAGTTAAGAAAGAATATTCTTGGTAGAAATCTTTATAAATGGTATCTATCAACTCATCAGGACTACTTTCTTTATTATCGAAAAGTTTTGTTAATAATTCCAAGGGTGTTTTGAACTTATTTATTTCAGTTTCCTTCAATATATTTGAGATGTTATCGTTTTCTTCTCCTTGACCCCGCTCGGGGCTTTTCCCTATTCCAGTTTCAATCTCTTCATAGATCTTAGATGCAGTTTTGTTACCAATTCCAGGAAATAATTTTAAAATCCTACTCCACGAAATCTTATCTAAAGGATTGTTTAATACCTTTAAAAAAGCCAATATATCTTTTATATGTGCCGTTTCGATGAATCTCAATCCTGATAGTATTCTGTAAGGGATACCTTTTGAATCCAATTTTTGTTGTAACACCATAGATAACGAATGCGATCTATATAGCACAGCGATATCTTTATAATCTAAACCTTCTTTTAATTTATCTTCTATGATTTTGACTACGGCATCTGCTTGTTCCAAATCGTCAAAAGTTTCCACAACGAAAGGTTTTAAATAACTTTTTCTCTTAGGTTTAAGGACTTTAGGAACAGAATTAGAAGGTATTAGGTGATTAATCAAACCAACTATATCAGAGGTACTTCTGTAATTACTTTGTATTTTAAAAACCTTTGTTCTTTCATCTTCTATAAAATCTTTTACGTTTTTAAATAAAGCTCCTCTGAATGAATATATACTTTGAGAATCGTCTCCAACAACTATCAGATTCCCATGAGCCGATGATAAAGCCTCAACCAATTCTATTTGAATTTTGTTGGTATCTTGAAATTCGTCAACTAAAACATATTTAAATTGGCTTGAACACTTGTTTAGTACTTCTGGATGAGTTTTGAATAAAACTAAAGTATTTACTAACAGATCATCATAGTCCATTGCATTCATATCTTTTTTTAATTGGATATATATACTCCATATTTGCTCAATATCTCTTTCAAAATTCAACAAATATGGGGCTCTTTCAAGTATTGATTCTCTTAAAGAGGTCAATGTGTTACATGAATAGCTTATAATTTTCATTATTACTTCTTCTTTTGGAAGCTTGTAATTATCACTGATTTCTTTGATGTACTCGCTTTTAGCCATTTTTAACAAATCTTTTGAATCTTCTTTGTCGAGGATGCTGTAATTATTTTTATAGTCTAAAAGCGTGGCGTACTTTCTAAGAATAGAATTACATACATGATGGAATGTACCAGCTAGCATTTTATCTATATTTCTATTGGTAACATTCTTTACCCTTTCTATCATTTCCCTTGCCGCAGCCCTGGTGAAGGTGACTAATAAAATATTTTCAGGTTCAACTCCATTATTCAACAAATAAGCAATTTTATAGGTTATTACTCTAGTTTTACCAGAGCCAGGACCCGCAACTATTATCGATCTTCCTTCTGATTTTATGACAGCTTCTCTTTGTTCTTCATCCAACTCATTTTCGAATAAAGATGACGGGCTTCCGCCACTTAAGGAGGGGAATTTTTCCTTGACCCCGTTCGGTGTGTTTCCTTGAACTCCCTTCGGGGTGTTCTCCTCAACCTCGTTCGGGGTGTTTCCTTGAACCCCCTTCGGGGTGTTTTTTTCTCCCAAAAAGAGGAAATCATTCCCCTTGTTTTTCGCCATTTATTTCCACTCCCGTTATATGTCCTTCTTTTCTATCATATCGCTTATTTCTTTTAATTGCAAGCTTCTGGAGGGATGCCTTAACTTCCTTAAGGCTTTTACTTCAATCTGCCTTATCCTTTCTCTTGTTACGTTGAAGAAGTTTCCAACCTCTTCCAGTGTTTTCATTTTACCGTCAAGCAAGCCATATCTCATTTTTAACACCGTAGCTTCCTTGGGCCTTAAAGATTCCAAAACTTTTTCAATTTCTTCTTTAAGTATCATTCTCACCGCAATTTCCTCTGGTTGATCAGCTTCAGAGTCCTCTAAAAAATCACCTATATAAGCTTCTTCATCATCAGAACCACTTATAGGTGCATCAACGGAAATGATCTCTTTAGTTGCCAATAAAATTTCATCCATTTTTTCTAAGGGTTTATCCAGTAATTCTGCTAACTTTTCGGTAGAGGGGTATTCACCTGTTTCTTGGAGGTGTTTTCTAATAACTATGTTCATCCTGTTTATAGATTCAACCAAATGAACAGGTATTCTAATTGTTCTAGCTTGATCGGCTATAGCTCTGGTGATAGCTTGCCTAACCCACCAAGTAGCATAGGTTGAGAATTTAAATCCTCTTTTCCAGTCAAATTTTTCTACGGCTCTAATTAAACCTATATTCCCCTCTTGAATCAAATCCAAAAAGGTTAATCCTCTTCCTGTGTATCTTTTGGCTATACTAATCACCAATCTTAGATTTGCCTTCACCAATTCGTCTTTGGCTTTTTTGTCGCCTTTCTTAGCTCTTATAGCAAGCTGCCTTTCCCTGGAGGGAGTTAAAAGTTTGATTCCCCCTATTTCTCTCAAATAAATCTTTATGGGTTCATTTACGGCAGAGTTGTCGAATATCTGAGATTCCCTTTCTTGAAAAAGCTCCTCTAACCCATCGTTAAAAAATTCTTCTTCCTCTTGGATTTGGTCCTCTTGGGAGGATTCTATAATTTCTATCCCTTCTGATTCGAGCTTTTCATGGATCTTATCTAAAAAGCTGCCGTCAATCACATCAGATAAGTTATGAGGTATGCATTCATCTATATCTCGATAAGTTATGGTATTGTTCTTCTCTTTAGCTATTTCAATAAGTTTTTCTAAACCTCTCTCAAGTTCTTCTATATAACATTCTTTGTCTCTTTTAACCCTTATTTTATCTTGATCAACGATCTCAATTTTTTCAATTTCTTCTATTAATTCTGAAAAATCCACCTTTTTCTCAAGCTTTTCCATAAAAAAATCTGCAGGGGACTCACCACTTTAATGGTGAGAGGAACGCAGAATCTTTCCTCCTTTTAAGATATTTGATATCCATAACCGTCATTTTTTTGTAGTAATGTAAGATATTTTGGATGTACATCACCAACACCATTTAATAAAAAGCTTGGCCTATGTCGTATTGCAATGCGTCCAATATGGATACCCATATTTTTTCCTTTTGGTATAACTGCCAACACTATATCGCCTGTTTTGTATCCCATATATGTTCGTTCTTTTGGACGATATTTTTTTGGGAATCCGTATTTATCTACAAAACACATTCTACGCATTCCATGACCCATTGCTTTGATCTCTAAAACTTGCATATCAGGTTCAATTTGAACGTTTTGACCACTTTCTCCAACACAAGCTGCATCTATCCAATGCTTTTTAGGATAGTTTTGTGTCTCACGATTGTACTTTGTTCGTCCTCCTGTTCCAACTTCAATAGGTAATTCTTCCTTACCTGCCGTGAGGCTGTTTCCTCGTAATTGATTGAATATATACCAACGTGTAGCATTGAGTGCTGCTGTATCTTTGAGTGGTCTCTTTGATTCTGATTTGATCTGTTTCAGCCTTTCTGGATTATTTGTTAAAAATTCTTCAATTGATTGATTACCTTTCTTCTGATTGCATTCGTGGCAAGCTAATGTAAGGTTACTTATCCTGTCACTTCCACCTTTAGATTTAGGTACGATATGTTCTATTTCTAACGGTACATTCTCTTTACCACAATATACACATTTCCTACCCCATTTCTCAAGAAGGTACTCTTTTATTTCGTATCCATACAACGTTCCTCGTTGATACTCTATTCCATTAATTTCTGGATCTTGTAGTTTTTGAGTATCAAAACGTACTAATTCCAATGAAATACCTGTAATTGGTGAAAAGCGTCGAATACGTTTAATCCATGTGAGTATATTTTCTACACGGCTTATAAGACTAGGTGGTAACCAACCTTTTGAACGTTTTCTGTTGTCAAACCTTGCTATACGATACCTTATCTTTCGGTTTCTTCGTGAACGTCTTACACCTCTACGAGTATCTAATGCTTTTTTGATACTTTGACCTCTGTGATGAATCTCAGCACCCCAAATTACTTTCTTACCGTTCTTAAAATCGCCTACTAAAGTAACTCCAGTGATCTTACTTCCAGGATCGATCTTAACCTGTATAGGTTGCGTGTCGCCGCCTTCACGATCTTTTAGAATAATTGTGAATGGATGGTATCGAAATACTGCTGCTTTACCTTTCTTCAATAACTCTCTTGCCCTAGCAGGATGACATGGCATAAGTGGTTGTTTGTTTTTATCTAATACAAAAACTCGTTGTACAGATTCCTTTTCCATGGAAGTTACCTTCCTCTCCCTTTCGGGTTAAAGTGAGCCTCGCCAATGTTATTCTGGCTTTTTACATTCAACACACTGGTTTCAACCCCGTATACCTGTTTAATGTTGAACGACAGGGCTTGGAACTGGCTCCAGCATTCCAAGGTGTCATGACCAGAATAACGTAGTTCTTCAAATTTGCCGTGAGGCTGTCTTCGAACTTAGGCTGGTCAACTCCGAGGCTTCAAGCCTCCGTCTTTAGACGGGGGTAGTTGACAGGGAACGTTATTAGATCGCTTAATAAACAAATAAAATTCTAATTTTAATGTGTGTAGTTCACTATTCAATTGACTATTTTTAATTTTGAATAAAGTTGTATGATTTGAGACGTAATATTCGTCTTTTCCGAAAGATCTTTTGTTTCATGAAGTTTTTTCTTCAACTCTTCTATTTGTTCATTTATTTTTGTTCTCCTAATACTTTCTTTTAAAGAAGAAAGAATCCTCTCAGGATTAAAAAAATATTCAATCTTCCAAACCTCTACTATCAATTCACTTAGTTCTTTTGAAGAATTTTCAAGTAGAAACCCAATATCTGAACTTTGTGAGGTTAAAGTAAAAAATTCTTTGAGCAACTGACTAGAAAAATCTTCCTCGCTGAAATAATTTTTGAGTATCTCTCTATAGTGAGGATATTTAATCCATAGGTATAAATAAGATTTCGCAATATCGTATCTTATATCCTTTTCTACGTAAAGAGTATCTTTCGTTTGAGAATTAGACTCATTTGAAGCAGAGCTTACAGGTATTAGTGCAGAAGTTCTTTCTAGTATTTTTTGAATATACTCGGTACCTTTTCCCGTTTTTTTTGAAATATTTTCAATAAAACTTTGTAAATAACTTATTCTTCCAACATCTTCAAATTTTTTGTACCATCTTGACATCTCTTTTAAGTATTTCTCTAAAGCAAATTCATTACTTAAATCGTATTTTTCTGAATAATAATCAACGATGAACTCATGAAATTTGTAGGAGTTTTTTAATATTTCGGCGATGTATTTGTTATCGTGCTTCTTGGTTAGTTCGTCAGGATCTTTAGTAGGATACTTTGAAACTGCTATTTGGAAATCCTTAGCAAATAAAGCATCTATGGTGGATAAAGTGGCTTTTTGACCAGATTCATCCATATCGTACATCGTAATTACTTTGTTAGTTGCTTTCAACAATTCAACGGCGTGATCTTTTGTAAAGGCAGAACCTAAAATACCCACAACATTTTTGAAATCTAATTTGTACATAGAAATTACATCAAAGTAGCCTTCAACCAGTATTACAAAATCATTTTCTTTTATGAATTTTTTGTTTTTATGATACCCGTAAAGTATTTTAGATTTTTTAAAAAACTTATTTTCAGGAGTATTCAGATACTTGGGTGCATTCGTGTCTTCTTCTATTTGCCTACCTGCAAAGCCAACTAGCTCTCCATCATTGTTTCTTATTGGGATAATTAAACGATTATAAAAAAACTCTTTTTCTCCATTGATCAACAAACCAGTATTCTTTGCAATGTCTTTATCAAAAAGATTCTCTTCGATCACTTTTTGAATTTCTGAGCCCGTGGCAAACCCTAATTCAAATTCTTCTACTAACTCTCTAGTTATCTCTCTCTTTTTCAAATACTGCCAAACTTTATGATTAGAAGAGAGGTTGAGAAGATTATAGTTATAAAGTTTGGAAACTTCTTCATTAAAAATTATCTCCACAGGTTTTTCTTTTTGAGTTATATCTAATTCAATTCCCGCATAAGTAGCTATTTTTTTTAAGGCATCCAAAAAACTAATTTGTTCATACTTTTCCAAAAAAGTGATCACATCACCATGAGCTCCACATCCAAAGCAATGGAAGGTTTGGGTTTCAGGAAATATATAAAAAGATGGGGTATCTTCTGCATGAAAGGGGCATAAAGCTGTGTAATTTTTTCCCCTTTTAGAAAGAGACAAATAAGAATTGACGAAATCAACTATATCAACTTTATTTTTAATTTCGTCAATTACTTTTTTCAGACTATCATAATTTCTGCTCATAAACTTCACTATTCCTTAAAAATACGAAACAGATAAAACAGTACTCATCTTTTTGAAAATTGAGCTCTTTTTCTAGCTTTTCTCAAACCATATTTCTTTCTTTCTACTTCTCTTGGATCTCTAGTTAAGAGACCTTCTTTCTTCAAAATAGGTCTGAAGGATTCATCGTAGGAAAGTAAAGCCCTGGCAATTCCAAGTCTAATGGCACCAGCTTGGCCACTCAATCCTCCACCATTAACCCTTATAACCAAATCAAATTGTCCATTTGTAGATGTGACGGTGAGCGGTTTTAAAGCTTCTATTTCCCATACCTCGTTGCCTCTTAAATATTCTACCAAACTTTTGTATTCTTTTCCATTTATTTTTATCTTACCGTTGCCTGGCCTTAAATGTACCCTTGCCACGGCTGTTTTTCTTCTCCCGGTACCGTAATATTCGATAAGTTCTGCCATTCGAATACCTCCTGATTAAATATTTTCTATTTTTATCTCTTTTGGATTCTGAGCTTGGTGTGGATGATCAGGACCAACATATACCTTTAGTTTCTTCATCATATGCTTGGCTAAAATAGTTTTGGGCATCATACCTTTTACAGCTAGCTGAATTATCCTTTCAGGGTGCTTACTTTGCATCTGTTCAAAAGAAATTTCCTTGAGCCCTCCAGGATAACCACTGTATCTTCTGTATATTTTGTTTTCTTTTTTGTCCTTCGAAAGTTTTATTTTTTCCGCATTCACTACAACAACAAAATCCCCACTATCTATATATGGTGTATAGGTCGGTTTGTGTTTCCCCTGTAGTATTTTTGCAATCCTCGATGCCAGTCTTCCTAGTGTGTAGTCTTTTGCATCGATCAAGAACCATTCTCTTTTTATATCTTCTTTCTTAGCGGTATATGAAGGCTGCACTAATTTAGAATTCATTTCAAAAACCTCCTCATTCTTCTGATTTTGTTTGAGCGAAACTTGTTATTTTAGTTTTTTTCAATAAAAAATGTGAAATAGACGAATCTACAAAAAACTTAATGAAATTAAACAATAGAACTAGTAAAAAAAACAATTGCAAACTTATGCCTATGTTGCTAACGAATTGTGATGTTGGTTGATTAGTATAAACTGGTATCGCTACAAAATAATTCAACCCGTACGCTACAACCCCCGTCAGTAAAGAAGAAATTACGTAATTAATCCAGTTGTTCAACTTAACAAAATTTTTTAATAGATACAACGTCGTTATAAAAGCGGTTCCAGCTATAAAATTCATCAATATGCCGATTAAACCACCATCACCAGCTCTAAAAATAAATAAAAAGCTTTTTATTACAAGGGTGAAAAAACCCGGGAAAAAACCATAGCCCATTGTAACCAAAATAATCAAACTGTCACTGGGATCGAATTTTAGAAACGGCAACAAAGGTATTATTGGAAATTCTATAAAAGTTAAAAGAAACGAAAGTGCCCCAAAAATCCCGACAATTGCTACTCTTCTACCATGCATAAACGAATCAGTCCTTTAGGGCATAAACATCTACAAACTTCCTGTTGTTTTTTGTTTTAAACTTAACGACACCGTCTATTTTAGCAAATATGGTGAAGTCTCTCCCTATTCCAACGTTTTCCCCAGGATGAATTTTAGTGCCTCTTTGCCTAACAATTATGGTACCGGCTCTAATTTTTTTCCCGTCAGAAGCCTTCACTCCAAGATACTTGGGGTTGCTATCTTTTTTATTTACATCAGAACTTTTTTTGGCAAAAAGTTGTAAATCTATTTTCATAATCTTATCTAACCTCCACTTTAAGATTTCTTGGGTAATCTTTAGATATGGCAACCAAACTTTTTAGCAAGTAATCTAATAACAAATTGGAGAGGTGAGTTTCTTGCTTGAGCGAAATCTTTAAATAACCCTCTCTTTTCTCAATATGACCTAAACTTTCATTTTTTAGAATTTCAGCAACAAATTGAGTTAAAACACTGACAGCACTGCAAACTATATCATTCCCAAAAGAAGAAAATTCGGCATGTCCAAAAATTTCTACACTGGGTCTTTCAGAATTGTTATAAATTGCCGTAATCATTCGCGTTATCCTTCAATTTCTTTTATTTTTAGAGCAGTATACTCTTGTCTATGACCTTTTTCTCTTCTATAATTTTTTCTTCCTTCAAATTTGATTATTTTTACCTTCCTATCTTTTCCATGCTCTACAACTTCGGTAATCACTTTTGCTCCCTCAACATAAGGTTTCCCAGCTTTCTTTTCTTCTTCTTTACTTAGATAAATAACTTTGTCTAATACTACCTCGTTACCTGGATCCACATCTTTTACTTTTTCAGTGTAAATCACTTGATCTTTTTCTACCTTGTATTGTTTACCATTAAAATAAACTATAGCGTACACTTTTGCACCTCCGATCTCTCAAAATTTTCTAAAATCCATTTGCCTATTTTACCATCTAAATAAACGGGTAGTATTAATTAATTGTTAATTTTAAAAAAATAAAACTAGACATTTTTTACTGTAAGAACTTTTTAATTACTTCAGCTTGATCCGGATAAATATATTTTATTTGATTATAAATCTCCCGTAATTGTACTTGCACATCTTTATCAATATTGATGCCGTTCAAGTAACTTTCCAAATCGTAACCGTTTTGAATGAAGGAAAATGGTTCTTGAAAGAAATCCGTCAGATTCTCTTTTTTCCATTGCTCGATTTCTTTCGCCACATCAGGATAAAGATATTGAATTTCTCTCAAGGCTTCATTTATCTTTTTTTCAAGTTCTTTAAACGGATAATCTAACTTGACCGAATTTAAATATCCCACAATGTTTCCTCCTGTGGAAACGAAATCAATAGGGCTTTCAAAAAAAGAAATACTTTCTTGTATACTTTCTAAACTCAGATAAACATAAACCTCTTCACTTTGACCATAATAAAGTAAAGAAGTGGCAATTTCTCTTGCCCAGGGAACAGCGTTGTACGAAGATAGAAGATCTTCTCCTTTAACCATAGTGGACAACACCTCACTACCGGTGTAACCCATAAACCATGCTGATAAATCAGAAGTTCCAGTTTTACCATGTAAATCCAAATCTAAGACGTTTGCTCTTTGACCTGTTCCTTCCAGTACGACTTTTCTCATCAAAGTATTCATTGTGGCATATGAATCATTGGAAAGACCTTCAATTTTTCTTTCAACATTTGGATATCTTTTATATATTAAATTCCCTTTCTTATCGTAAACTTCTGAAATTATGTACGATGATGGAATGATACCATAATTTGGGAAGATTGAATAAGCTTTTGTGAACTCGTATGGACTTGTCTCTAAAGTTCCCAACGCTAAAGTTAAATCATTCGGATATTTACCTTGAACTCCTACTACATTTGAAAGAAAATTTTTAATAGTTTCTATAGACCTTTGAGGAGATATATCTATATGAGAAGCAAGGTAGATCGATGGAATGTTTATAGAATCGACTAACGCTTCTTCTAAAGTGACCGTTCCTCTATATGTTTTATCAAAGTTTTCTGGAGCCCAATCACCAAATTTCATAGGCTGATCGGGAAGTGTTGTATCTTTATCATAGCCATTTTCCAAAGCCAAAAGATAATAAAATGGTTTAATAGCAGAACCAACCTGTTGTTGAGAATAAAAAACATCGTATTCTCCACCCCAAAAACTTAATATCTCACCTGTTTTGTTGTTGATAACAATTGCGGAGGTTGATGAGTCTACAGTAACAGTATCAAATAGATTTTTATTAAAGGTGGTCTTTACAGTATAACCACCTCCTTTTAAACCTATAGCTTCTTCCTCCGCTTTGATTCTATAAATTAAATTTAAATACCTTTCATCGTAAGTCTGAGGATAAAAAACCATCTTATTTATTTTTTCTTTAACGTCGTCTTTTTCTTCCATTATGAAATTGTTAGGCAACGAATTTAAAACTATCATCCCCTGATTTTTAGCTCTTTCTGGGTATTTATAGGGATTGTAAACTTCTGGTCCGTTTATGATCCCTATTAAAACTAGCATCTCTTCATAACTTAAATTTTGTAGCTCTTTTCCGTAATATCTTTCCGCTGCAGCCCCAAATCCTGAAATGTCGTTCCCCAAATAAACACTGTTCATATAAGCTTCCAAAATTTCTTCTTTAGTATAAGACCGTTCCAGAAAAAAAGCAAGCATAATATCCATTATTTTTCTCTTAATAGTTCTTTCATTTGTGAGATAAACAGTTTTGGCAAGCTGTTGAGTCAGGGTGCTCCCACCTTGGACTATAGAAAAGTTCTTTATGTTTGTTAATGCTGCTCTGGTTAAAGACTTAACATTGATTCCATTATGTTCGTAAAACTCCCTATCTTCCGTCCACAAAAGGAAGTATATTAATTCTGGAGGCATCTCGTCTAACTTAACATACTTGTATTTTGTAGAAAGTATTTGTTCTCCATTATCGAATAGATAAGTGTTGTACTTTGGATCAACAAGAAAAATAGATGTAGAATCGTTGTAATAATCGTATACATAGAAGAATAAAGCTAAAAAAATTACCATTCCGGTAAAAAAGCCTATAATGAAACTCTTTATAAAAAAACACCTCCACTTGTTTGCTGTATTGTGCAAACGATGTTTTTTTGATGCTTTATGCAAAATGGTTCTTTATAATGCCTTAGAACTAACTTCCAAATTCTCATTTGCGAAGCAAATGATGTACGGGAATCTTAAGGGGGTCACCCCTTAACGTCTGAGGATATCATACCATATTTTGATTTATATTTTTTGAAAATTTGAGTAATAAATTATATTATAAAAAATATTTTGCTTGTTTTTCCAAATAAAAAATGTTAAAATAATGATGAAAGAATTTATAAGTACAACAAATTTCTCATAAAAGTTAAAAAATAGCAATTAAATTGATAAAAAACAAAAATGCTTATGTAATCCTTAAAAGTATAATAGTTTTTGTCAAAAATTTAATTGGCTCAAGGAACCGCAATAAAAATAATTTATTCATTGTTTGTGAGGAGGTTGAATATTATGTCAGGACATAATAAATGGGCAAATATTAAACACAGAAAGGGCGCACAAGATGCAAAAAGATCCCAAATGTTTACGAAACTCATCAGAGAGCTTACAATAGCTGCTAGAGAAGGCGGAGGAGATCCAGAATCTAATCCACGCTTAAGAACCGCAGTAGAAAACGCCAAAGCAGCTAACATGCCTAAAGACAAGATCGAATCAGCTATCAAAAAAGGAACCGGCGAATTAGAGGGTGAAGAACTCACCGAAATAATGTACGAGGCATACGGTCCAGGCGGAGTTGCACTCCTAATTTCAGTTGTAACCGATAACAAGAATCGAACTGCTCAAGAAGTTCGCCATGTTCTTTCAAAATGGGGAGGAGCTTTGGCAGAATCAGGTTCTGTTTCATGGAATTTCGAACGAAAAGGACTAATAACCATCCCCAAAGAAGAAGTTGAAGATATTGACGAGCTAATGTTACTTTCGGTTGAAGCTGGCGCAGAAGATTTAGATGAAAACACCGATCCTTTAGAAATTATAACCGCCCCGGAAAATCTGACTCAGGTGAGAAATGCTTTAAAAGAAGCAGGTTATACCGTCTCTGAAAAATTAACCTTTTTGCCTAAAACAACCGTTAAGCTTTCTGATGAAGACGCTGAAAAGTTATTAAAATTGTTAAACGCCTTGGATGATATGGATGACGTCCAAGAAGTATTCGGAAATTACGAGATCGACGATGAAGTAATGGAAAGACTTGCTGCAAATATTTAAGAGCCCATAAATGGGGACGAAAGTCCCCATTTTAAATTATTTGGTAATTATTTGGGAAAGGATAATTGCAAATGAAAAGATTTCCCTTAGTACTTATATTAATTACATTAATATTCTCCACCTTGAATTTTGCCTCTAGTCCCTCTAAGGTACTTTTTCTAAGTGATTTTACTCAATCTTTAAAAAACGAATTAATTTTTGATTTAAAGTTTGAAGATATTTATGAAACTAGGTTTAGTTTTGACTTTGAATCTTTAGAAAACGAAGTTAAATTATCGAACGTAGATAACGTAATTAATTATTTCAAATTTGATCAAGCAGGCTTCGAATTTTCGTATAGAAATCCCGGAAATAGAAACGACCCATACTTTTTAACAGAAAGTTTTGATAGTTTCACCATGGTGTTGGACGATTATTTTGTACTAACCTTCAATGATTTGAAAATTGGGATTATCTTTAAAGAATCCCTTTTTAACATGTCCTTTTGGACTGAGGTTACAGACCTTTCTCAATCAAAAGTTGCCATGACTTTAGCAACTCCAAACAACTTGGGCATATCTCTAGGATTTGAAGATATTATGAAGTATTATTTTAGAGCCGGAGATTTACTTTTTTCTTTAGATGATAATGCTCTTGACTCTGTTTATATTTTGAACCAAGATTTTTTATTGGAGTACAATGCAAGCACCCAATCTCTTTGGGTTGATTCGATATATTTCGATAAAAATGATGAAAATTTCTATTTTCGAATACCTGTTACCAAAAATTTATTTTTTACTTATTCCAATCTTGGAATAGGAGTTTCTTTCTATGTAGAACTTTTAGGTGAAAATAACTAAATTTGGAGGAAAAAGATGTCAGAATTTTATTCTTCCCCTTTTGATGACGAAGACTACAAATTATTTTTAAAAAAGTTGGTAACCCATTTCAATCTAGATCTTTCTGGATACAAACAACACAGAGTAAGACGGAGAACGGATATATTACTCAAAAAATATGGTGTCAATTCGTATTCGGAGTATCTAGAATTATTACAGAAAAATAAGGACAAATGGCTCGAATTTTTAGATAAGCTCACTATCAATGTCACGGAATTTTTTAGGAACCCAGAGAAGTGGGAATATTTAAAACAAGAAATAATACCCGAATTCATTAAAAACTACAAGTCGAAGATAAAACTCTGGAGTGCAGGTTGTTCTACCGGGGAGGAACCGTACACCCTTGCTATCGTGTTAAATGAATTAGGTATCTCTGGCAAATCAACAATAATCGCTTCAGATTTTGATGAAGGTGCTTTAAAGCAAGCCAAACGTGGCATATATAATGAAAAAAGTTTAATAAACTTAAACGATGAATACAAAAGAAAGTACTTCACAAAAATAGGAGAAGATAAATACGAAATAAAAGATTCCATCAAAAATAACGTTACTTTCAATAAAATAAACCTCCTATTTGACGAATTTGAAAAGAATTTTGATTTAATTATATGTAGAAATGTTGTCATATACTTTGACAACGACGCTAAAGAAAAATTATACAAAAAATTTTATGATGCTTTGAATCCTGGCGGAGTATTATTTGTTGGTTCCACGGAAAGAATTTTCAATCATAAAGCCTTTGGTTTTACTTCCATTGCCCCTTTTTTTTACAAAAAAATTATTTAGTTAAGGGGCTAAAGCTTTCTGTTCTTCCTTATGGGTGGGGAGTGTTTGCCGTTTTATGCAAAAAACTTTGATTTTGGATTTGGGGTTTTAAGGGGTTTACCCGTTTGCTGTTCTGTGCAAAAAAATTTTTTTAAAACAAAATTAGGTTTTGGGGTTCTTAAGGGGCTTGCCCTTTTGCTGTTCTGTGCAAAAAAATTTTTTTAAAACAAAATTAGGTTTTGGGGTTCTTAAGGGGCTTGCCCCTTAACGTTCGGCAAAGGAGCGCTGAAAGAAGCTTTAGAGATTTTAAAATCAAAATGTTTAGGAGGCAACAAATGGAAAAAATAAAAACTATGACAATGGAATGGACAGGTAACAGTCTAATTTTGATAGATCAGAGGTATTTACCTATTGAAGAAAAGTATGTAGAATGTCGAAATTATCTCGACGTTGCCAATTCAATAAAAGACATGGTAGTAAGAGGAGCTCCTGCTATAGGAGCAACCGCAGCATTTGGCTTTGTTTTAGGGGCAAAAGAGTTTTCCTATCTTTCTGACAAAAATCTATTTTTAAACAAATTAGAAGAAGTAAAAAACAGTTTATCTAAAACTCGCCCCACTGCCGTAAACTTATTTTGGGCGTTGAACAGGATGGATAAACTTTTAAAAGATAATCTTCCCACAAAAGAAATAAATGACCTTGTCACCATATTAGAAGAAGAAGCACTGAAAATTGCCTACGAAGATATTGAAATAAATAAACAGATCGGCAAGAACGGAGAAGCTTTATTAAACGACGGTGACACCGTTTTGACGCATTGCAATGCAGGAGCATTAGCAACTGTTGATTATGGAACCGCTTTAGGGGTTATTAGAGCGGCAGTAGAAAATGGTAAAGATATCCAGGTCTATGCAGATGAAACCAGACCATACCTTCAAGGGGCTAGATTAACGGTTTGGGAATTGGTTAAAAGTGGTATCAAAACTACACTAATTACAGACAACATGGCAGGTTGGGTAATGAAACAAGGAAAAATAAATGCTGTGATAGTAGGAGCCGATAGAATCGCACGTAATGGGGATGTTGCTAATAAAATTGGAACGTATTCTGTAGCTGTTCTTGCAAAAAGGCACGGCATTCCTTTTTATGTTGCTGCTCCACTTTCTACTATAGACATAGAAACAAAAAATGGGGAAGGTATTCCCATCGAAGAAAGGAACCATAATGAGGTCAGATTTTGCCACAAAACTCGTTTAGTAACAGACGATGTAAATGTATACAACCCTGCTTTTGATGTAACTCCAAATGAATTAGTTACAGCGATAATTACCGAAAAGATGGTCATAAGACCACCTTATGAAATAAACATAGTGAAACTATTTTAGCTTGCCCTTTTGCAGCCTTATGCAAAAAGTTTTTTGCTGCTTCGTGCAAAACCTCTTTTTGTAATTGTTTTAGAATAATTTCCAAATTCTCATTTGCGAAGCAAATGATGCACGGGGATCTTAAGGGGTTTACCCCTTAACGCACGGAGGTAGATACCTTTGAAAATACTTGTAATTAGCGATCTACATATTCCTATAAAATCAGACTTGAAAAGTCTTGACAAATTAAACTTTGGACTTTATGATCAAATATTCTTACTCGGTGACATCGTGGATATCGAAGTACTGAATTACTTAGAAAATCAAAAGCCCATACTTCATGCTGTGTATGGAAATATGGACGATTTTTATATAAAAAATCGACTCCCCGAAAAATTGTATTTAGAATTATTTGACAAAAAAATAGGTCTTATCCACGGTCATCAAACTGGTCGTGCAATACCTGAAAAACTGTTGAAATATTTTAATAAAAAGATCGATTTGATGGTCTTTGGACACTCGCATTATCAAGAGAAATATGAAATAGAGGATACTTTGATATTGAATCCGGGGGCTTTTTGCGAAGGTGAGTATGCAGAAATAGAATTGAATGATAGTATCCTTGAAATCAAGTTACTGCATCTGTAATTTTACGATAAGCTAATCAATATATTTTAGGTATCTTTCGTTTATGCTATTATCTTCTATGATATTCGAATAGACTTTTGCAAAGTTTCTTAAACTGATATAATTATTTTTATCGTCTATTCTGTACAGACCTGTTTTTAAAAGACGATTATTGATTTTAATATCACTTAAGGAATTGTAGATGTATCCGAAAATTTTCACATTACTTTCCAAAGATTGATTAATCTTGTATAAATTATTAACTAAATAACGGCTTTTTAAACTATCGTCCTCAACAGTTGATATATTCTCAGTTATTAGAAAAGGCAGGTAATATTTAGAAGAAAATCTTTTTATTACTTCATCAAGATCAATGTTATTCTTCTCTTTTGAAAGCTCTTTTATTAAAGAAGTATATTCTTCTGAATTTGAAGTTAAATCATTGAAATCTATCCCGATAAAATCTATTTCAGACTTTTTAAAAGCCATGTTTTCAAAAAAAGGGCTTTTCCCCTTAACAACTACATCGATAAAAGAAAAAACAAAATCTAACTGTTCTTCTTCCTCGACATTGAATTCCTCACTTACCGATACTTTAGCGTAAGGGTTAATACTTTTTATAATACGAACACTCTTATCGTAAAAATTTAAAAGATTTTGAACCGTTTCATTTAATTCGGTCTTATCAACATCTGTACCTTTGAAAAATCTTCTTTTTAGGTATTTGGTTGTATGATTCAAAATAATGTAATATTGAACCTTGTATTTAAAAGAGAAGACAATCTTTTCTATAATTTCTATAAATTTCGAGATATTTTCTTCGTTTTCTATAGTATCAATAATTTCTTTTTGATTGTACGAAAGAACATCAAAGTCGATGAGATTTACTATAGGTTCAATTTCCCTTTGACGTAGTTGTTCTATAAAATTATCATACATGGTGCAAGAATAAAAAGGATCAAGATACAACAAATCCCAATTTAAATTGAATCTAAAAGAGTTAATTTTCAAACTCTTCAAGAAGGATAATTGTTCGCTTAAGTCTTTTTCTGCATTTTCAAATATTCGTTGTTTCGTTTCTTCCCTTGAATTTTCCAAAAGAGGAAAGAAAGGGGAGTTTACTCCCCACAAAAACGCTTTCGGAAAATTTACATCTTCCACATAAAACACCTTCTTTACTCGTATCTTAACGCTTCTATTGGACTCAACTTTGATGCCTGATTTGCTGGGTATATACCAAAGAATAGACCTATTCCTGCAGATATCCCAAATGATAAAGCGATCGATTTCCAGGTAATAACCGCCGTTAATCCAAAAGCTCTACCAAAGTATGCTATCAAACCAGAAAGGAACCCACCTAATATCATACCTATTATACCAGCTACGACCGTTAAAACTATACTCTCAACTAAAAATTCCATCAAAATCCTATGTCTTGTGGCTCCAATAGCCATCTTTATACCTATCTCTCTGGTTCTTTCTTTAACGGTGACGAGCATAATATTCATTATTCCTATTCCACCTACAACTAAAGAAATTGCCGCTATTCCCACAAGTATCACATTCATTATACCAGTTATTTGGTTTACAGCTTCTAAAATAGCATCTTGACTTAATATACTGTACTTATCAGAATCTCCAAATTTTCTATAAAGATAAAAATCGGTCCCCATAGTTGCCAACTGTGCAGAGTTTTCATCCACTGCTGATACAAAAATAGAACTCGTTCTTCCATTCATATGAAACAGCCTATAATCTGCTACATTATGTGGGAGTATTATCATATCATCAACATTAAACAACAATCTGCTGCCTGTTTTTTCCAAAACGCCAACTATTTCAAAAGAAACTTTTCTACTACCAGAATCTCCACTTTGAATAACATTGATTCGTTCACCAACAACATTTTGACTACCAAATAATTCATTAGCTATATTATAACCTATAACGGCAACTGAATTTAACTCTTCTTCATCAGTTTCCTCTAACCTTCTTCCAGAAGCAACCTCTAAATTCATTATATCAAAAAAACTAGTCATAACTCCAAATACCGATCCAGAAGTGGTTTCACCACCACTTTCTACTGTCAGATTTGAATTCAAAACACCCGTGGCATCTTTTACTTGTGGAACCATATTTTTAATGTTAATAGCATCCTGAAATTCAAGTGGCTGGGATGAAAATCTGGAATACACAGTTGAGTTAACCATAATAATGTTTGATCCAAGAGAAGAAACGGTATTGTTTATTTCTTGCCTTGCCCCATCACCTATGGCAATTATCGTCATTACCGCACCAACACCTATTATTATTCCCAACATTGAAAGAAACGTTCTCAACTTGTTAGAACGCAAAGATCTAAAGGTCTCTTTAAGTATTTCCAACTGTGTTCACCTCAATCGCTTGGATCTTCCCATCCAACAATCTTATTATTTTGGAACCTTCATCCAACATTTTTAAGTCATGAGTAACAACGACTAACGTTTTACCCATATCGTTTAACTTCCTAAATATTTGAAGAATTTCTTCTCCACTTTTAGTATCAAGATTCCCAGTCGGTTCATCCGCCAAAAGAAATGCTGGATCGTTAGCTAAAGCCCTTGCTATTGCTACTCTTTGTTGTTGCCCACCCGATAGTTGAGTTGGCCTATGATTTATTCTGTCACCTAGCCCTACTAACTCTAATTGCTCTTTTGCTATCTCCCTTCTTTTTTTCTGAGGTACACCTGCATATATTAAAGGAAGTTCAACATTTTCTAATGCACTCAATTTTGGCAGTAAATTGAAACTTTGAAATACAAATCCTATCTTTTTGTTTCTTACCCTTGCCAATTCTCTATCTTTCATTTTGGACACTTCCACATTTTCGATGTATATCTGTCCTTTCGAAGGTTTATCCAAACAACCTAGCAGTTGTAACAAAGTTGATTTACCGCTTCCTGAAGGTCCAATTATTATTGCATATTCGCCATCTTCAACACCAAAAGATACACCACGTAGTGCCTCAACTTTCACTTCTCCTACATCGTATATCTTCCATACCTCTTTCAGTTCCATTACCGCCATCAAAATCCACCTCTTCCAGTACCTCCGCCAGGGCCTTGTGGTACGGTACCTGGAGCCATGGGTATCCCCATTGGAATACCATAATTTTGCATTATTCTTTGTGCTTCCTCTTGAGATGGCAATATCAATACCTTATCTCCCGGTTTTAAACCTTGGGTTATTTCTATCATGCTATCCGATTCTTTCCCAGTTTGTACTTGAACAGGTTCCATACCACCTTCTGAAGTTTTTTTGTATACTATTTTTGTTCCATTAGCCCCTTCGTGAATGGCATCTTTAGGTACTGCCACAGTGTTTTCCAATTTTAAGGTAACTATTTCGACATCCGCCGTTATTCCTGGAGTTAAGAGATTTTGAGCATTATTTTGTGTAAATTCAATCTCAATGGGTATAACAACTACGCCCATATCCGTTTGAGTAGTTGGACTAATCCATGTTATTTTGCCCGGTTCTTCTAGATTCAAAGGATCTATTCTTATCGTTGCATCCATCCCTTCATTTATAAGCGGGAAGTCTATTTCATCAACAGCAGTTTCAACTTTTATTGTACTTCTGTCCACTATCGTCAAAATAGCGGATGTTGTCCCAACCATATCTCCCTTCGAAATATTTACTGTGTTTACTATCCCTGAAACGGGAGATTTTATTTCAGTTTCTTCCAAATTCTTCTTTGCTTTTTCCAACTGTAATCTCTTTACTTCTTTCATCCGTTCACCTACGTTGGTTGATGATTCGTAATCATTTAAGGCATTCAAATATGCTATTTGATAGTCAAGATCGTCTATTTTAGCTAATATCTGCCCTTCTTCAACCTCGTCTCCTTTTTCTACGTATACCTCAACTATCTCCCCAGAAACTTTTGGAATCACTGATTCAATCTCAGCGGTTATGTTTCCCACCACTTCGATCGAATCTCCTACACCATCTGATTTTACCTCATATTCTAAGTATATTGAAGGTAATCCACTTGATTCAGAAGTTGTAAGTGAGCTTTGCCTTGGGAAAAATATTATCCCAACTACTACGACTATAGCTACTATCACTATTGTCCATATCGTTACCTTTCCTCTTTTTTTCAATTTATATCACCCCATATGTCCACATAGTATTGCTGCATTATTCTTAATTCGTTTGTCAGAATGTCGTTTTCCACCTTTTCACTAGCTAATTGTGCCCTTCTCAACGATATTTCTGATAATTTTAATTCTTCTTTCGTTATGTATCCTTGATCATTTAATTCTTTATTTCTATCGTAATCTTCCATAGCGTTTTCTAAATCTATTTGTTTTATTTTAACGTCATAATTCAAAGTTTTTCTTGTTGTTTCCAAATTTCTTATCGCATTTTCAGTTTCTATTATACTTTCGTCGTATGTCAAAGCAGAAACGTTTGTTTTCATCGTATCAGACGCCAACTTTCTTTCTCCTTTATCTAATATAGCTAATTGAAATCCTACACTTATACTCAAATTATCAATCAAATTTTCTCCTTCTTCAAAAAATGGATTCATAGACACACTTATCGTATTGAAAGGCAGGTAAGGAATGAACCAGAAATTACTTTCTATTTCCGATGCCTCTTCTTGGAGTTGCAATGATTTTAAATCTAACCTTTCTTCAACATTCGTTGGGTAGTTTTGATTTTCGTTTATTATTCTTTCTACCGTATCTTTTGCTTGAAGATACAAATCATCTGTGTATTCAAAGTATTCTAAGGGTGCGTTGCTTGCCCTTAGAGTTTCTAAATTCTTCTGTGCAGTTAATATCTGTTTTTCTAAGCTTTCTTTTTCGTCTTCATCGGTTGATAAATTGTACTGTTGGTTCAATATTTCTATTTCATCTTGGTACGTTTGAATCATCTCTTCATTGTAATGTCTTGTGAATATATCTTCGATCGTGGTTATGAGTTCATTCGTTTGAGCGAAGTAATATTTAGAGAGTGCATCGTAGTAACTGCTTTCAGTTTTCAACCTTTCCGCCCTGTCAATGATTGTTAGATCACGAGATAAGGAGATTGCTATCTCTGTTGCTGGAGGAGTGTCTATCGTCCATTCATCTGTATTTAAAGTAAAAGGAAACGAGGCACCTACCTTTGCTCCCCATACTTCTAAAAAGTTTACGTCCAAAGAAATCCTGTAACCTTCCAGTTTTCCTTCCCCCCCAAAAACTAACCCACTAAGGGTGGTTGGCCCTACTGGACTTATCTCTGTTTTCATTGTATCAACAGATATTCCTAAATATGGAACAAAGAAGTTATCTATTTTATTCATCTCTAATTGCGCGCTTCTTAAGTTCAACTCTGCTTGCATATATGATGAACTTTTCTCTAAGTTTTGTTCGTATAACTCTTCGAACGTCATCCCAAATATGCTCAGGATTCCTACGAGAAGGGTTATTACTAAAACTATAAGTTTTTTCACAATCCTACCTCCTCAAGGCTCCTTCCTGTGTCTATTACGTAGTTGATGTATGCTTTTATGTAACTTCTCACACTTTCATAATAATTCTTTTGTGTTGTTAGATAGTTTATGTTCGCAGTGTTTAACTCCAATTCAGATACCAATCCTTTATTGAATCTATCCATTGTGTCTTTGTATGTACTTTGAGTTAAGCTCATTCTTTCTTCTGAGTTCTTCAGATTTTTGTAAAGAGTTTCGATACTATTTTTTGTTGTTTTATGTGCCTCAATCAATGTATCTTGAGTGTCTTGCAAAGTTAAGATATTTTTTTGGTGGGTTATCTCTGTTATCCTTTTATCGTAAGATGATGCGTTGGCAGGTAAGTTGTTGAGATCGTATTGTGAAATATCTACGTTTATTTGTGCAAGTTTTAAGTTGTAGTTGTTGTTTAAATATTCTTGATCACTCACGAATATGCCTTCATACGTAGGAATGTTTATTTCTATTTGGCTATAATCTCCTTCGTATAATTCTTTTAAGTTATCTTGGGCGGTTTCTAAATTTAATTTTGCACTTTCCAAATTGTTCTGTGCATCACTTACATCAAGTTCAGAACTTTTAAGATCATCTTCTGAGATCAATCCGTTGTTGAACAATTCAGAGTTATTATCGTAAGTTATCTGGGCGTTTTTTAACTGCAAATCCGCAGTTTTTACATTTATTTCCTCTACGTAAACATCCAATACTCTGTCTACTATGTCACCATAGTAATCTTTCATAGAAGCATTGTAGTTTGAAAGACCTGAGTAATAACTTAATTCCCCACTTAATTCTAACTTTCTGTTCGTTGCCTCTATCTTAGCCTTGTTGTAATCGAGGTTAGCCTTTTCGAGGTCGAGCTGCGCAGTTTTGTATATTGTACTACTTGCTTTGGCTGTATCAAACACCTCTGTTAAACCCGCTGAAAACATCCCCGTCACTAAAATCAGTGTAAATGCTATCAATACGACTTTCTTCATCTTTTTTCCTCCTTTAGTTGTTTTTTAAAATAATAAATTCACGAAGCCTTTTTAGTATATAATTTTTCACTTAAATATAGCTTAAAAAATCCATTTTTTTAGAATATAATGAATTCTTTAACAGCTTCTAATTGTAGACAATTCCTTTCTTCAAAAGTTAGTACGAGAAAATTTTTTTATAACATTTGCAAATGTTATAATATTATTATAAAATATAAGTGAAATAAAATTCTATTTTTTATAAGGAGGCTTTCATGAATAACAATCCAAACAGAAGAGGGTCCCTAATTGGACCGTTGTTTATATATTTTATTTTAGCTATGCTTATCTTTATGAGTATTTCTCAGTTGAATACTTCGAACATAACTGAGATAAGTTACACCGATCTCGTGAATTTAATAAATCAAGATACAATCATTAGTTTGCAGATCGACACAAGTGGGTTAATCCAAGCAAAAGCCAAAAACGGGCAGCTTTTTCAGGTTTACGCCCCCACTTTGCTTATGGATCAAGCTTACGTAAGGGCATTGGCAAATGATGGCATTAAGGTTGAGTATATTCAAAACACCGGAGCAAGTTGGTGGGTTACCATGCTTATTTATATGTTGCCATTAATAATACTAATGTTTTTTTGGTTTTGGATGTTCAGAAGATCTGGAACAGGAGAAGGAATACCTGGAGCCAATTATAGGAGAAATCCTGCTAGAAGATACGATTCTAAAAGAAACAAAATTACTTTCAACGACGTAGCTGGAATCGACGAAGTTAAGGAAGAATTGGAAGATATAGTTAATTTTCTAAAAGACCCTAAAAACTTCAGTGCATTGGGGGCAAAAATGCCTAAAGGTGTTCTCTTGTCAGGACCTCCGGGTACAGGAAAAACTTTGGTAGCTAGAGCGGTTGCTGGGGAGGCCGATGTCCCATTTTATTTTATGTCGGGTTCCGATTTCGTAGAATTATTTGTAGGTGTGGGAGCAGCCCGAGTCAGAGATCTTTTTAAAGAAGCAAAAGAGAATAGCCCTGCAATAATTTTCATCGACGAACTGGACGCCGTTGGAAGGCAAAGAGGAACAGGGTTAGGTGGAGGCCATGATGAAAGGGAACAAACTTTGAACGCTTTGTTGGTTGAAATGGATGGTTTTGATCCACGAGAAGGCATAGTTGTAATGGCTGCAACAAATAGGCCTGATATCTTAGATAAAGCCCTCTTAAGGCCAGGAAGGTTCGACAAAAAAATATTCTTAGATGTACCTGATTTGAGAGCAAGAGAAGAAATTATAAAGATCCACCTAAGGGGAAAAAGAATCGCAGACGATATAGACGTTAAAAGTTTGGCTCAAAGTACCCCGGGTTTTGTCGGTGCTGATTTGGAAAATATGGTAAATGAAGCAGCTTTACTGGCAGCCAGAGACAACAGAGATCACATAACTAACGATGATTTCCAAGAGGCAATAGAAAGGGTGATTGTTGGTCCTGCTCGTAAATCACGCAAGATAACACCCAAAGAGAAAAAGGTTATTACCTATCACGAATTGGGACATGCCGTTTTAGGTTACCTTTTACCTTACGCTGATCCTGTTCACAAAATCACTATAGTTCCTCGCGGACAAGCGGCTTTAGGTTACACTATGCAACTTCCAAGTGAAGATAGATTTTTAATCACAGAACCAGAAATAAAGGATAAAATAGTAGGTATGTTGGGTGGAAGAGCTGCTGAAGAAATTGTATTCAACGAAATCACGACAGGAGCAGGAAACGATTTAAAGAGAGCCACAGAGCTAGTAAGGGAAATGGTTGCCCAATTAGGTATGAGTGAAAAGATCGGCCCCATCGCTTGGGGTGAAGAAGAAGGAGAAATATTTCTGGGAAGAGAAATAACTCGAATGAAGAATTTTTCCCAAGAGACGGCTAAAGAAATTGATTCAGAAATCAAGAATTTTATTCTTAGCAGTTATGAAAAAGCTAAGAACTTACTGTCAGAAAATAGGAAACGACTTGACCTTTTAGCTATTTATCTGTACAATAAAGAGAATATCTCTGGAAAAGAGTTCAAAAAAATGATGGAAATGGATATAGAGGAGCTTAATGACTACGTTTTAAAAGATAAAGATGTAAAAGAAACGAATCTTTTTGTTTCTTATGCCTAAATATTTATAGACATTTTAATTTTGAGAGGTGTGTTCATGTCTTCAAACTACGACAAAGATAATTTAATCAGACGATTAAAAAGAATAGAAGGTCAGGTTAGGGGCCTTCAAAAAATGTTGGAAGAAGAGAGGAGATGTGCAGATATTTTAACGCAGTTATCTGCTGTGAAGGGGGCTTTAAATAAAACCGCTGAAGAAATAATGAAAGGTTACACGAAAAGTTGTATATTAGAGTATGAAGAATCTGGAAATGAAAAGATGTTAGACGAATTAATACAAGTTTTATCCAAATTTAGAGAAATATGATTGTGGACCATATAAAAATTTTTATCAAGGAGAGACTTAGATGAGTAAAAAAAAGAAAAAATTACTATCCGTAATAATAATTTTTGGTTTATTTATTACTTCCTGGATTTTTGCAGACACTGTTTCTAACAGTTATCAAAAAGATTCTGTAACACAGATCTATTTAGATAAGTTCGAAGAACCTATTTACTCAACGCTATACTACATCGTCAATTATTATTATGACAAAGATAACGTTGATTATGACAAAATAGTGGATTCTGCAATTGAAGGGATGATGAAAGGGCTTGATGATCCTTTTGCCTGGTATCTTGATTCCGTTGAGACAGAAGAAAGTCAAATAGACATAGAAGCTAAATACGGTGGGGTAGGCTTAACTATTAGATACGATTATGAAATGGATGCAGTTATTATCGTTTCACCGATGAATGGAACTCCTGCACAAAGGGCGGGAATAATGCCTAACGATTACATTTTATCCGTTGACGGTACCCCCACATCTGAACTCGGCCTTAACAAATCAGCTTCGTTAATGAGGGGCGAACCTGGAACGGAAGTTACCTTAGAAATATACCGAGACTCTTGGACAGAGCCAAAAAATATTACGTTAATAAGAGAAATAATCGAAACTAAGACGGTAAAATTTGATACGATAAATTACAAAAATAAAAATTTAGGCTACATATTACTCACCAATTTTGCTAAAACTAGCTCCCAGGAAATGAGTGAAGCTTTAAATAATCTATCAAATCAGAACATAGAAGGATTAATAATCGATTTAAGAAATAACCCGGGTGGACTTTTACAATCAGCTGTTGATATTATTTCCATGTTTTTAAAGAGCGGTGAAGTAGTTAGTGTTAAGTATTTTGATGGCACAAAAGAATCTATTCCAACTATTCCAGGTAATTATTACAGCTTTTTACAAAATATCCCTATTGTTTTGTTAGTCAATGAAGGTTCGGCTTCTGCATCTGAGATCTTAACCGGGGCACTTAAAGATAATGGTATAGCAACCGTCATTGGAGAAACAACGTATGGAAAAGCGGCTGTACAGAACGTGTTTGCCTTATCTACGGGAGGAGAAATTTGGTTACCTATAGCCCATTACTTCACACCAAGCGGGTCAGATATTCATTTAAAAGGGATAAAACCTGATATAGAGATCAGTAATCCAGAAAGGGAAGTCATCTCAATGACAGAAATATCTGAAGAAGAAGCAACTGAGGCTTTCTATACGACTACAGAAAAACCTGTACTAAATATTGAAGAAGATCTGCAACTGAAAACAGCCTTGGACTTTTTAACAGGAGGTAACTAAGTTGCGTTTTTATGGATGGGTTATATCTATTTTTTTAATATTCTTCTCTTTGTCCATCGGGTTATATTTCTCGATGGGCAGACTGGAAAGTACCAATTACAATATAGAAAAATCTCCCAAATTTACAGTAAAAAATGTCAATTATGATATTTCTTTTTTGAACGATCAATTAAATGATGTGAACAATCTTTCTATTATCACTCGTAATATAATGGATGATGGAGTTTTTGTAGGAACTTTAAAATTTGATTTTAGAAACAACAAACTAACTATCAAACCTGTTACTAAAAACGCTTACGACGATTTTAGAAGTTTGATTATCTCCACAGATGTTAGGTACAAAGAATCAAGAAACGATTACGAACTATATGGTTTAACCTTAGCCTACTATCAACTCATAACTGACAATTTATACTTAGAATTAACTCCAAAGATATATGTTTTGAATCTGGAAAAATTTGATGAAAACACGATAAATATAATGAAATCCAGGTATAATTTATTCACACAACAGGATTATAGATCGTATTCTTTCAATAGAGATATTTTAAATTCATTGAACGAATATGGTGGAGTTATCGTCGATGAGGATTTACTTAATAACCCTGCGGTGACACCTTTATTAGATGTTTTTAGGCAGGAAAATATAGATATTGAACCGAATGTTTCCGTTCTTGTCTTCGAAGGATGAAAAAATGTCAAATATTTTTTTAGACTTTTTCAATTCCCTTATAAATCCAAAAAATATTTTCAACGTTACAAAAAAATCTTTTTTTATACCATTTCTTATATGCCTATTTTACCTTTTCTCTCCGGTATTTTTGAGAAACATACAAATACTTGAAGTGGGACGTTTCGACGTTTCAAAAATTAAATTACTTATTTTTATTCTGCTTTTTTCTTACTTAAGTTCGGGCATAAGAATGCTTTTTTGTTCTGATTCTAATTTACTATATGCATACATTTCTTCCGTTTCCCCTGTTATATTTGGCCTATTAGGAAAACCTTTTCTTTATTTCTCCGTTTTGTGGGTAATTCTTCTAAGATTTTATATAGATTTAAAAAAGAAGAATTACTATTCTTTAATTATAGGTGTTACTTTTGACCTTTTTCTATTATGGTGGTTGCTGTGAGAGAAAAAAAGGACTTCTTTTTAGAACTTGCTAATTTTATCACCCGAAACGCTTATTACATAATAGCGGTAGTTGTGGTCTTTACCATTATCTTTGGTTTTTTTTCCACTAGATTGAAGGTTAACTCCGACTTATTGAAAATATTACCTCAAGACTCGGAAGTTGTTGTTGAACTTCTAGAAGAGCAAGCATTTCTTGAAGGATCTTCTGATATTATGGTTGCTGCATTTTTTCTCAACGATAATGTGCAGCCTTCACAAATTGCCTCAACTTTTCATGATTACATGCAAAAAGAACCTACGTTTTTAAGTTTTGTGCAAACGGATCTATCTTTCCTTTTTTCATACGGCATCATAAACTTAAGCCAAACGGATTTAATTTACACTATGTATGAGAACTTACAAAGTTTTGGCAGTTTATTAAGTAGAAATTTCACTTATAATTTCGAGTTATTTGAAAAAGCTGACAGCTTTTTGGAAGATATTTACGATTTAGAAAATATTCTTCAAACTGATGAAAATACTGATTTAATAAGTTCCTACTACACTTTATCACCTGATGGAAAAGTTATGATAATGGGACTTACTTTCAACAAACCTTCCTCCGATTTAGATTACGTAAATTACATAGTTCCAAAAGTGAATTCAATTTTAACAGAGATTGAAAAGACTTTCAATATAAAAACTGGTTTGACTAATTCCTACATCACGGAATACGAATCTAATCGTACGGTTATGGAAGATTTTAGACTAACAACAACCTTATCGATTATATTCATTACCATTTTATTCGCTTTTGCATTTGGTAATTTCACTTCTTCTATAATAGTACTTTTAGGTTTGATAGTATCTACACTTTTAACGATGGGGCTCATCACGTTAACTTTCGGAGAATTGAATATAGTAACTTCTTTTGTCATGGCAATAACTTTAGGTTTGGGAATAGCTTACGGAATACATGTGATGACCAGATTTTCAAAAGAAATTGATGAGGATGATAACTTCACTACTGCATTGGCTTCTACTTATAAAGGAATTCTTTTTCCTCTCTTCTTTGGAATGATAACTACTATCATCGTTTTCTTAACGCTTTTTTTCATGGGATTACCCGCTTTTAACGAGTTAGCAATCGTTAGCTCAATGGGTTTATTGGTTTTTTTCTTTATAATGATTTTTTTTGTTCCAACATTAATTTACGCTTTAAAAGTAAACATAAAAATTTCCCCTTTTACGGCCAAAATAGACAATGCCTTTAAAAAATTCCCTCACTTTATTTCAAAAAACTCAAAAATAATTTTTATTGTAGTTGTTCCGGCAGTTTCAATCTTCAGCGTTGTGGGTCTAATTAATTACACTAATTTTTCGTATACCCCTCCAGGGCTAATCTCTTCCAATTCAGAATCCGTTAAGGTCGGAGAACAAATTTTGGATCACTTTGGAAATATTTCCTTTGATACGTTGCAGTATCTAATGAGAGTTGACGAAGATATTGAAACGGTCAAAAAAGAACTATTAGACACTGGTGTTGTGGAAACTGTCAACAGTTTGCCAGACATAATTCAAGAAAATCTTGGAGAATTTTCTAAGATAAAATCACAGTTAGAAGGTTTATCTCAAGTTATAAATAATCCAATAATAATATCCATTTTAAAAAAATATAATTTATATTCTGACAGTCTAAAACTGATAGATGCAGCCGCACGCTCTTCTGACCTCTACCATTTTACTTTGAATATCATGGATATTTTCCCTGAGGACCTCAGAGGCAACTTTTTAATAGAGAAGAATGGTCAAAAATATCTTATTCTGGAAGTAACTCCCAAATTCAGCCTTTGGAGTAACAACGGAATAAAAATTTTCTTTGACGCATTTGGGGAAAAAGGAGAAAACATTCTGGGTTTACCAAAAGCAACATATAAAATAATGGAGATGATTAGACAAAGATTTTATATACCATTATTTCTATCTTTCATCTCCATATGGGGTATAACTGCAATTGTTAGAAAAAACATTATTCAATCATCGGAAGCAATGCTTAGCCTGATAATTTCTGTATTAGCTACTTTTGGTGTGTCGTATTTAATAGGTATAAGGGCTACTTTCGTAACCGTTCTAACTTTTCCCTTAATCTTTGGTATAGGTATAGATGGATTTCTCCATCTATACCATACGTTCAGCAATAACAAGACAAACTTTTGGAATATCTTAAAATCTATAACATTTTCACTATCTACAACAACGCTCTCTTTCTTGAGTTTTCAATTTTCTAGAGGAGAACTTTTAAAGGAATTTAGTTTGACTATGTCTATGTCCTTAGGTTTTACCTGGCTATTCACAACCGTTATGTTCATTGTAAATAGAGAAATGCTCCGAAAGTTTTGGAAAAGAAAAAGTAGTTAACTATTCTGCTTTGAAAATGTCGCTACTTATCTGCAATGGTACATTCAACCAATAAAAGATACTCAGATCGAACTGAATGTAAACAGAATAATCAAATTCTTCTTGTCCAAAATCATACTTGATATCTCCTCCTGCCTTTATTCCATCGAATCTATACTTTCCAGATTCAAAGGAGATATATGGTCTCCATAATATCTTTTCAACGTTGGTTCCAGCGTATATAGATCCATCCGCATACCCAAGGTAAGGATCAACCTTTGTATCAAGCACAACAAAAGGCTTATCTATATTTGCCTTTATACCGGAACTTGAATCATACGTGATTCCTATACCCATTTCATAAATATCATAATTGTTAACAGAGTAGGGACCTATTTGGAAAATAGAATCTAAGACATATGAATCAAAAGAAGTGTTTTTAAATGAACCCCCACCTCCCAAAAATGTGTTTATCGTATTCCCTAAATACCAAAGATAACTATTGGAAATATAAAAACTTGTTAAAAAATCTTCTTCTGTCAAACTCAAAGTTATACTGTTAGTCGTATAATAATCATAGGTCAAGGATAAATCCCCGTACACTTGGTTTCCATCTGAATACGCATCTACAAACCCTATGTAGTTCATAGCCTCGCTGATAAAAAATGCTCCAGCTCCGTATAAAATATTATCATCCATATCAACGGCTAAAATTGGAAACGGCAATATATAAGGCTTTTCAAACGCATATTCTTTCACTTCAACATCTTCAGGATAACTCATTTCATAACTTTCAAAATTAACTTGTGCAACTGGACTTTGTAAAACAAAACTTTCTTTAACCGCACTTTCTAAATCTAAATAACTCAAATGGTATCCCTCATGATCGTAAACTAAATGGTACAACTTATCGTTCAAAACTACTGGTTCAAAACCTCCGCTTAAATAATTTGTCAAGCGCTCAACTATTTTGTTGGTTGTGTTTAATCTATAAATATTGTATATACCATCTTCGTAATTAGCTGAATAATAAATAAAATCATTATCGATAAATAAACCAAGCTCTTTAACTTCATCATTGGTAACTTGATAAATCTTTTCTGATGATAGATCATATGAAAAGATATCCGTTTGGTTCTTATAATTAGCAGAAAAATAAATTATATCTTCTTCTCCTACAATATCGTTAAAAACATACTTACCATAATCTATTAACTTTTTAGTCTCGTTAGTCCTTAAATCGTACAAATACAAAGCTGTCAAGCCTTTGTCTAATTTTGAATAAGCTATCTTATCGTCTCCTACAAAACCAAAAGCTTTAACCCTCTCATCTATGAGCCTTTCCCCGTTTAGACAGTCACAATCATAATACAACTTATTTGTGTAATATCCCATGTTGTAGGTAGTCACTAAGTACAAAAGATCGCTTCTTGCATTTACATCGAATGAACTTACTCCTTTTTTAATTAACTCGTTATCTTTGTATATACCCTTTGCTTGATCAGGCATAACCAAATATCCGTAAAGAGAAACCCCATCAGTTTTAAGATTCCCCGTATCTTGATAAGTATCATCGATTTTTAACCAAGATAATTTGTAACCTTTTTCTTTTAATTGATCGTATTCCTTAAGATATTTTTGCTTAATATCGATCAAAAATCTATTCCAACTATTCCCCGTTACCCAATAAAACGCTTCATCCAAATTCAAAAAAACGTTGGTATTTAAGGCTCTTATTATCTGTCTTAAAGCACCTTCTCCGTAATTATCCACTATTTCTTTCACCAAAATTGTTCCATACATATAGTTAAAACCAGCAGGGCTCCATATATCAATTGAAGAACCTGAACCCAAATAATATCTTGGGAAGTTATTACTCAGTATCTCAGATCTTAGGTACATATTGAAAAGATCATCTTCAAATCTTCCTCCAAACTCTTTACTTTCCATGTAAATAGAGAGACCTTCATGCAAATAGCTCGGCTGATGATACATGTTAAGCGTGTTTTTAATCAATTTACTAGGAACCCAAGATATAAAAGGATCTCTAACATCACTCCCATAAAAAATGTGATTCAACTCATGCGAAAAAACAAATTTACTCCAATCTTCTACGTTTCCTCCCAACGCCAAAAAATCTTCTGGAGGATTAACGTAAAGCCTTAAGACATTGGTACCTGTGGAGGCAAAAGAGTTTGTAAAATCAACATCATCTAAAATATAAACCGTTATTTTACCAGGATTTGAACCATAAAAATAAGTGTACTTTGTATACAATTCTTCCGCGGTATCAGCGATCTCTTCGTAAAAATAATAAAGGTCCTTCTCAAAAACAAACCTATAATTCTCTGTTTCTACTTGATAAAGATCTTTAGGTGGTGTATAAACAGAAGAAGAAAAAATCGTTAAAGAAAGCGATAAACAAAAGATCAATACAAACAATTTTCTATATCCTTTAATTGTCATCCACAAATCAACTCCTTTGATTTTTTTAATGCTTACTCAATTATAATATAATTTCCTTAAAATTTATAAAAAATCGGATATATAAATAAAAATGGTCGATGAGGTACGTGTTAGATCATAATTA
>NZ_AZRJ01000024.1:0-7900 GCF_002895495.1 Petrotoga sp. HWHPT.55.6.3
CCTTCGCCCCGCTGCCCACCCCACCCTTTCAGGAAAGGGCCTGCGGTCCCAGTCCCTCTTTTTCTAAGAAAATCTAAGAAGTTTTTGCTTGTAAAGATAGAAAGTTAGTAAACTCTACCATCTCTTTCAATTTCTTCATTGCTTTTCCACTATCAATTATCTCTTGTGCAAAACTGATACCTTCTTCTAAACTGTTGACTTTGTTTGCCACGTATAACCCAGCTGCCGAATTCAAAACGACCACATCCCTTTTGGGACCCATTTCACCGTTAAATATGTTTAATATTATTCTTCTATTTTCTTCTGCGCTTCCGCCTTGGATCTCTTGTATGCTGTACTTTTCCAGCCCTAAATCTTCCGGGGATATTTCTAACTTTTCTATCTTACCTTTATTCAAAAACGCCACTTTATTCTTTCCTGACAGGGAAAATTCATCTATGCCTTCCGAACCATGAACAACCATCGCCCTTTTAACTCCCAAGTTGTTCAAAACCTCTGCTATGGGGTAAACCAGCTTTGGATCGTATATACCCATTAATTGATATTTTATATTTGCAGGATTTGTTAAGGGCCCTAAGACGTTAAAAATGGTCCTTATTCCTAATTCTTTTCTTGGTACAGCAGCATGTTTAGTAGCTTTATGAAAATCTTGAGCAAAAAGAAAAGCTATATTTATCTCTTTCAAGCATCTTTCAACTGAAGAAGGGGGTAATGATATATTGATTCCAAGAGATTCCAATACATCCGCGCTTCCACTTTTACTTGATACGGATCTGTTACCGTGTTTTGCAACAACAACCCCAGCTGCTGCCAAGATAAAGGCTACAGCGGTAGAAATGTTGAAGGTTCCCTTAGCATCTCCACCTGTTCCACATGTATCCATAAGTTCGCCGCTTTCAATACTTATGGGTGTTGCCTTTTCTTTCATAACTTTTGCACTTGCTGTGATTTCTTCCACCGTTTCTCCTTTCATATGCAGAGCAACTAAAAAACCAGAAAGTTGACTGTGTGTTACTTTACCTTCCATAATCATCTCCATCGCCTGTTCCATCTCGTCCAAACTCAAATTTTCTCCTTTTACAACTTTTTGAAGATAGTAATTAAACATAGCTGACACCCCTTTCAACTTTAATATTTATAAAATTCTCTATTAATCTCGGTCCTACTGTTGTTAAGATAGATTCTGGATGGAATTGTACCCCATATATTTGGTAACTAATGTGCCTTAAGGCCATGATCTCTCCGTCTTGTGTAGAGGCGGTAATTTTTAATTCTTTCGGGAACATCTCGTTTGACACGATAAGTGAATGGTATCTGGTAGCTTCAAAGGGGCTATCTATACCTTGAAATATATCCTTTTTTTCTTTGATATATATCTTAGAAGTCTTTCCGTGGAATATCTCTTTTGCTCTGACAACCTTTCCATTGAAAGCCTCGGCAATGCACTGATGGCCTAAACAGATTCCAAGAATTGGAATTACTCCTTTAAAGTGTTTAATGGTTTCGATGGAAATTCCAGCATCTTTGGGAACACCTGGTCCCGGAGAAATTATTATGTGAGAAGGCTTGAGCATTTCAATATCTTTTACAGTTATTTTGTCGTTTCTATAGACCAAAACATCATCGAACTCACACGCTGTTTGATATATGTTGTAGGTGAATGAGTCGTAATTGTCTATCAAAAGAATCATCTCAACAATCCCCCTTTTCTAAAGATTTGAACATTGCCATTGCCTTGTTGACTGTTTCATAATACTCATTTTCAGCAATCGAATAAGACACTATACCAGCACCAGCTTGTATCCTTACTTCATTTTCTTTGCACACCATCGTCCTTATTGCAATACTTGTATCTAAATTTCCTTTTGTATCAATGTATCCAACTACGCCGGCATAGATTTCTCTTGGTTCGTCTTCCAATTCATCAATTATTTCAATTGCCCTAATCTTTGGAGCTCCTGATACGGTCCCGGCTGGGAACAAAGATTTCAATACATCAAGTGAGTTTAAATAATTCTTTTTTAAACCTTCAACTTGCGAATAGATGTGCATCACATGTGAATATTTTTCAATTCCAAAAAATTTTGTAACCTTAACACTTCCTTCTTTACATACCCTGCCTAAATCGTTCCTTGCAAGATCAACAAGCATTATGTGTTCCGCCCTTTCTTTCTCATCACTTAAGAGTTCTTTTTCTATGGCTTCATCTGCTTGGGGAGTTTCTCCCCTCTTTCTTGTACCAGCAAGGGGCCTGGTGATTACTCTTTGGCCTTCAACTTTTACTAGCATTTCTGGAGAAGAGCCAATAATGGTTGCTTCTGGAAAATTAAGATAAAACATGTAAGGTGAAGGGTTTATCTTTCTTAGATTTTCATATATTTCAAAAGGATGTTGCGTTATTTTGCAAGAAAACCTTTGAGATATGACGATTTGAAAAGCCTCACCAGCGTTTATATAATTTTTTGTTTTTTCTACTTTTTCGACGAATTCTTCTTTACTTGTGTGGTGTTTGATCTTCAATTTGACTTGATCATTATTTCTTTCTTCTTCCTTTTGAGTAGAGGCTTTTTCTAAATCTTTTAATATCTGATGATTTTCATGTTTAGCCAAAGAAATTCGACTTTCTATATCTTCTTCTGACCCGCTATTCACAACATTAACCAAATATCCCAATTTTTCATTTTGATCTAATATCAATGAGATTCTTGGAAATACTAAGATAGATAGTGGTAAATCTCCATGTTTGAGATCTTTATCCATTTCATTATGGTATATATCTTCCCAAACGGAAATAATCTCATAACCGAAGTATCCTACAAAACTTGCAAATAAATCTGGGATATTTAGAATACTTTCATACTGAATACTTTCTAACTGTTCCTTTAAAAAAGATATGTAGTCTGTATTTTCATCAAGAAAAGCTTTACCTTTTTCAAAAAAATGGAGTCTTGTCTTCTTCTTGGTTGTATAATTTAATTTCGCGACTTTTAATGGAGTGATTCCTAATAAGGAATACTTTTTTTCGTTGATCGAAAGATTTTCTAATATAAACGAATATTGATTATTTAAAGCAATTTTTTTATAAACTACTGTTGGATCAGGATTTTCCAGGCTTATTTTTTCTATAACTGGTAAAATTGTTTGATTTATTACAGACCTTTTAGTATACATATTCCCCTCCTTCTCGGCATTAATTTTTGCTTAGTTTGTGCTTTTTAAAAAAATAAAAGGAGGTCCTTTTATCCCTTTTTTAATAGGAAAAAGACCTCCTTAATTAAAAAAGGGCATCCCTGAAGGGATGCCCTTTGATTACTTTTTAGGCAGATTCATACAGGCACCCCTATCCGAGATGCCACCACCAATTAATTATATTTATTGTATTGTTTTTTAACTTGGGTGATTTAAAAAAAAGCTTTTCTTGATCAAACATGCTATTACCCCGTTAATATCAATTTAATTTTAGTATAACATAATTTTTTAACCTTGTCAAGTAAGGTATTAGCTCATAATTAATTGTCATCGGAATAGGGTATTGTTTAGATTGTATTTATTCTTTGAAATTAATTTGTTTTTTATTAAATAAATGTTATATAATTTATCCAGAAAAACATTTTTCTTGACTTAATCTTACAATATTCAAGCCTTTATAAGTTTTTTATTATTATAACAACATTTCAAAGACATTGAATTATGATCTAACCAATCTTTTTTACGTACATCTAATATGAGCTAATGAATATTGGTAAATGGTTTAAAAAGTTGCTGGCGAAGAAGTAGAATCTGCCGGCTAGAAAAAATTTAGACTACAAACTTATTAAATCATTGATTGGGGAGCGAGAAAATAAATGATTAAAAAATTTGTAAAAATAAAAAACACTGGAAGATTCGTAAATTATTCTGCACACGGGAATATTTCATTAAGCAAAGTGAACATTATTTATGGAGAAAATAGTACTGGGAAAACTACTTTAAGTTCAATAATACGCTCTTTAATTTCCAATAAACCAGATTTGGTTTTAGAAAGGAAAACCTTAGGTTCAAATGAGGATCAGTATATTGAATTATTACTTGAAAATGGCAAATTACTTAAATTTCAAGATAGTAATTGGAATGAAGGGAACGAGGAACTAGAAAGTATAGAAGTGTTTGATGAATTTTTCATAAATGAAAATATTTATACAGGATTAGAAATTCAGTCAGAACATCAAAAATACCTATATCAGTTTGCAATAGGGGTAGAAGGTACTAGTTTGGCAAAAGAAATTGAAAATATGAAACAAGATTTAACTACATATAAGAATATAGAATTAAAGAATTTAAAAGACCGAATCGAGCTATTTATAAAAGATTATTTTGAAATAGATGATTTTGTAAAGATGACGGAGGATAGAGAAATAGACCAAAAGATACAAAAGAAAAAACAGGAATTAGAAATAGCAAAATCATCACAAGAAATAAAAATCAAAAAATTTTTAAACTCGATTCCTCCATTTTCCTTGCCTTTTGATCTTAATATGATAAAAATCCTTTTAGCTAAATCGTTAACTAATATTTCAGAAAAGTCACTACAAAAAACAAAAGACCATATAAGCAAACTTGCGACTGTTCTAAAAAGAGAAGCAGAACCATGGTTGCGCCAAGGTTTATTCAGTGTTGAAGATAATAAGGATAATAAATGTCCCTTCTGCCAACAAGATCTAAAGAATGCAGAAGATACAATTAAATCATACCAGCAGTATTTCAATATTGAATATAGGGAATTAAATGAAAGTGTTGAAAAATATTTAGAAAAAATTAAAATGACTAATATTGCGCAGCTATTTGATAATGTAAGAATAACAGTAGCCGATAATAATACTTTGTTTGAATTCTGGAAGAAATTTTTAGAAAATATAAAGGCACCAGAAATTAAAGATTTTGAAAAATATTATGATGAAATTACCAACTATTTTAATGAAGTAAAATCAACTATGGTAAGCAAATCTCAGAGCATTTTAACCCCATTAAAAACAATTTGTGTGGATAACTTATCAAGCTTAGTCTGTGATTTTAATAAAATAATTAAGACTTATAATTCTTCCGTTGGAAATTTAAATGAGCAAATAAAAGAAGTTAAGAGCAAACAACCCGATATTAATGAATTAGAGAAAGAAATTAACAAGCTTGAAATCGAGAAACAAAGACATTCTCCTGGGATTAATGAACTATGTGAACAATATATAAAGGTAAAGAAAGAGATAGATGATAAAAATAAATTAATAGGCAAAAAGAAGAAAGAATTAAAAAAAGCCATTTCTGAAAAAGTTGAGAAATATGGAAATAAAATTAATATAATCCTTGAGAAATTTGGAGCGCCATTTAAAATTTCTAGACAAACTCAAAAATATCGGGGAAGAAGTGAAGAACCTTATCTTGAATATTTTCTTGAAATAGAAGGATGCGAGATAAATCCTATTGAAAAAGCAAAATTTACTTTAAGTGGTGGAGATAGAAACGCACTTGCCTTAGCCTTCTTTATAGCAAAGATTATCGTTGAAGAGAATATCCCAGAAAAAATAATAATCTTTGATGATCCGATGTCAAGTTTCGATATTAATAGAAAAAGAAGAACGATAGAGTTTATTAGGGATTTGTCTAAGGATGCAAACCAAGTAATAGTTCTCACTCATATTAATACTTTCGCATTTGAATTAGATGATGCGTTAAAAGATATTGGCATAAAACCTAAATGTTTAGAGATAAAAAATGGCCAAATATGTGAATGGAACATAAATGAAGATAAAAAACGCCCTTATTTTAGGAATCTTTCGAAATTAGAATCTTTTGTGCATTATAATCAAGATATAAATTCTGATGAAGCACAAAGATTAATTAGAATATGCTTAGAAGATAAGCTTAAATTTAATTATTTTCATCTTTTTGAAGATCTGGGCGATGATTATTGGTTGGGAAATATAGTTAAGAAATTAAGAGATCTGAAAGATGATTCAAACCTTAAGTTTAAACATTCAGATAAAAATGAAGTTATAGAGGAACTTGGAAACTTGTGCGATTTCGCGGCGGCCTCACATCATGGTAATATTAATGCTCCACAGAAAAAAGACTATACCCAAGCTGAAATTGTAAATTATGTTAAATCAACCCTAACAATGATTTATGATTGGCTATGAAAAAAAGATTTTGAATCTCATATAACCGAATTCAAGTCCTCATAACGGGACGAATATCTAAAATCGATTTGTGCCTCTGCAAATACCGATGGCTGAAGATTGCTCACCGGAGTTGATGATAATGGTAAGCCTATTGGCGTCGAAGACTCTAAGAAATGACGGGATATCCTTGGCATTATACCAAGTGTCCGATTAAAAAAGAAAAACGGTAAGGAAATAATTATTATAGAAGTTAAGCATTCGAATTATCCTAGAAATGAGTTGTTGGTAGATGTATTTTTCAAAGCTGGACTAATAGAGGCTTGGGGTAGAGGAACCATAAAAATTATTGATGAATGTAAAAAAGCAGGATTACCGGAACCCGAATTTAAAGAGGAATTTGGCGGTTTTGCAGTTTATTTCTATAAAGACATTTATACAGAAGAACATTTAAGAAAAATTGGGTTAAATGAAAGGCAAATCAAGGCAGTAAAGTATGTAAAAGAAAAGGGAAAGATTACGAATAGGGAATATCAGGAAATTACCAATGTATCTAGGCAAATGGCAACTATTGATCTCGCAGAGATAGTGAAGAAGGGGATATTTACAAGGATTGGAAAAGCAGGTAAGGGAGTTGCCTACCAATTGACTAAATTGACTAATAAATGACCAATATTTGACTAACGGGAAATGAAAAAAAACATATCAGGAATCAAACATTTATTTTAGAACTGCACCCACAAATGACTTAAAGGATTTAATGGATTTAATAAACAAGAAAATTTTTAAATTTGAGGGGAAAGGTAGGAATAGCCACTATGTTATCAAATAATTTGGCAATTAGTTGGCGAATATTTGGCAATTACTTGGCAAAAAGAAAAGTAGAGTACCAACGCCGACAAAAAGATGCCAGTTAAGATCAAAAGGAAAAGTAAAGACAAAAATGAATAAACTCTATTTTAAAAAAATTATAGACGATAACAGATTCAAAAAATTTCCTGAGTTTGACAATTACAAAAATTTAAGAATTCTAAAACAGGCATGAATAAATGTTCTGTTAAGGCAATCAAATTTAGGAGACAAAAAAATATCACTCCTCATTGAAACCATCACAGCAAAGGAGTGATATTTTTTAAAAGCAGAATTATAAACCTTATACTTGGCATTAGTATCAGCTTTCTATAACTACTTTACTAAATCTTTTAGTTCTTCTAATGTTATACTAAGAATATTTTTCTTTATTTGGTTTATGGTTTCTTCATTTGCTTTTCTGATCTTCTTTTCTAAACTTTTATCGAAATCTTCTCCAAACCTTTGGTTTAGGATTTCTATGATGAATTCTATAAATCTTTCTCTTTCTTCAAGTTTGCCTTCTAATCGAGCTTTTTCTCTGTCTCTTTTTGCTATCTCTTCTAATGTGTCCATTCTTGGCACTCCCATTTCTTTTAGCTCTTCGTAACCGGTTTGTTAGATCCATTGGCGATGCCTATTTATAGTATGTCTGATTTTTTTATGGAGAAATCTTTGCCTATTAGTTCAGTTTGTTCGCATTTTAAATCTGTTTCTTTTCTTTGTTGTGTGATCTCTCTTGGTAGAAAGGCTTTTAGGAAGTCATAGAATACGGTTCTGTCTTCAAATAATTCTTTGAATATGGAGTCTTTTTAATTATACCATATGTTTTTGAAGGTGTGTTATCTTATCATATAACTCTCGTATAATGATTTTTATTAGCGCCCCTTCGCCCCGCAGCC
>NZ_AZRJ01000025.1:0-56875 GCF_002895495.1 Petrotoga sp. HWHPT.55.6.3
TGAAGGTGTTCGATCCTTATTACACAGAACTAGTTTAGTGAATTGAGATAAAACATTGTACAGGAGGAAAAGAAAGGTGATAGAGATGGTACAATACAACTATATAGATTTTTGTATTTTAACAAGCACAAGAGTCAAAGTGGCGGTATACTTTCTGAAAAGTGCAGAAGTTGAAAAGTGCATTAAAACCTTCTGATTTTGACCATATAGAGTTTCAGGGTTATTTATTGTTGAAAGAAAATTAAATGAGTTTACTTTAAATTAATCTTAAAATAGTTTTATTTTAACAATAGTATGTTGGAATATTTTCAGTAGTCAGTGCCAAGGTGTTCCTTGAGAGCCTTGGCCTTTTTTATATATATGGATGAGGTGGTAGTTTTGGAAAAAGTGTTTAAAACATTATAAGACTACAAAAAATACTTTGCTATATGAATATTTTGCAATTCCGAAAAATGTGCACTTGATAAACGAAAAGCGTACCTTCCCACAAATCTTGTATAATAAACTTAATAGCGCCCCTTTGCCCCGCAGCCCGTCCGGTTATAATGCAGGGGGAAGCTAAAAGACAAATATATTATCAATTGAGCCAAGAAAGAGCCAATTGAGCCAAAAATGAGCCAATAGGCAAATTTGACAATTACAAAAACGTAAGAATTCTAAAACAGGCATGAATAAATGTTATGTTTCGGCAATCAAAATTAGGAGATAAAAAATATCACTCCTCTTTTTAGTTTTATGAGGAGTGATATCTCTATTACTACAACATTTCACTTTAAAACTCTCAAAAATCTACCTGCAACAACTACTTCAATATTTCTTTTAGTTCTTCTATGGTTATACTTAAAATATTTTTCTTTATTTGGTTTATGGTTTCTTCATTTGCTTTTCTGATCTTTTCTTCTAATCTTTTATCAAAATCTTCTCCAAATCTTTGGTTTAGAATTTCTATGATTAATTCTTTTTCTCCTTCAATTTTTCCTTTTTCCATTCCTTCATTCTTCAACTTTTCAGCTATTGTCATTATCAATTCACCCCTTTCATCCATTACTTTTTTCGCTACTTCTTCTACCTTTTCTATGTTTATATCGTCCCTTGTATACATTAAATACAACATACATGATTCAAATAATTCATCAAACGTCTTTTTGTCTTTTATCCCAACAAGAAATTCAAACGCCTTTATTAATTCTTCGTCAAACTTTTCTCCTGTTTTTACTCTTGCCACTCTTGTCGTTTGTAATATCGCCTTTAAATTTGCTAACCCTACTATACCTAATTTTTCTTCTGGTGAGAAATCATATATCTCATATTGGTAAGTAGGTATGTATTGTTTCATTATTTCTGGTAGCTCTTCTATCCCTTCTATGAGATTTATTAACTTCGTCTCTATATTCCATTTGCTTTCTCCATTGTATATTACTAGTGGTATTATTATAGGTAATTTGTTCGTTTTGGTGTTGTATTTTTCTTCCCATATTCTGAGTATGTATTTTAAAAGTTGTAGAAGTACACTCGGATCATTGTAGCTTTTGTGTTCAAACAGAATGTATATGTATCCATCTTTTCCATTTATCTTTGTTTTGTACAACATGTCTGAGTGGCTTTCTTTTAAATCTTCATCCACATAGCTTTTGTCTTCTTTGGTTAAATAATTTAGGTCTAGTACTTTGGTAATCTCAGAAGGTAAATAGTTTTCTAAGAAATTTTGAGCTATTTTTTTGTTACCAAAATGTTTTTTGAAGAAAGCATCGTGTGGATTGTTTAATTCACTCATCTTTTGCCTCGCTTTATGCTATAGATTTTGTTTTGTTCAAAGTTAATTATACCATATCTTTTTGAAGGTGTGCTATCTTAACACACAACTTCTGTATAATGAGTTTTATAGCGCCCCTTTGCCCCGCAGCCCGCCCATAAGATTGGTGAAGTGTTTTCTTTGTTAACTTAATTATATCATTTCTTTTTGAAGACAAGTTTGTGAAAAAAGTTGACAAAAGCCGATAAAAATAGTAAAATTGAAGTGTATAAAAAAATAAAAGCCAAGGAACCCTTGGCTTTTATTGGTGGGCTCGGGTGGATTCGAACCACCGACCACCCGGTTATGAGCCGGAAGCTCTAACCAACTGAGCTACGAGCCCAATCACGTTGATTATTATAGCATTTAAAATGACATTTGTCAATACTTTTTTAATGAAGAAAATTTTCATCTATTATGATGGTTTAGCGAAGGGATAAATAAATTTTAAAGGAGCATCTAGTGAAATGAGCAACCACGTAGAAAGCCTAAAAAACCAAGATGACCCTGTTAAAACGCTAATAGGGAAATATCCAAGAATTATAGTGCTAAAAGCGGTCTTCAATCTCTTAGACAATGAAGAAAAGATAGATTTGGAAAGTCTTGAAAACGAAGTCGTCAAGTTATTAAAAAGATAAAGGGCTGATTAAATCAGCCCTTTAATTTTAATTATTTGGTACATTCACTAAAGGGTAAGAAAGCTCAACTCCCACCAAACTGGCTATTTTTCTAGGAAGGTCTGTGTTATCCATAATACCTACAAATTCCTCAGCTCCAGGTCCAAAAGCTAATACAGGTACTAACGCACCGGTATGATCATGTGTTGTCCAGCCAATACTTGCTCTTGCGCTTGTAATCTCTGCTAAAGCCTCTATTTTGTTACCAGCGGCTTCCAAATAAGCGACCTCTTCTTCTAACAAATCAAATCCATAATACTCTTTCACGTTAGATTTTAACTCTTCCATATTTTGAGAATTAGCTACAACCCAATCCGTAGTTTTCTGATAATTTCTAACCATTTCCAAATCCATCGTGTATCCACCCGTTGATAAACCCAAACCCCCGGTTTCGTGGTCAGCAGTGACAACTACCAAAGTATCAGGATTTTCTTTTGCAAAATCTAAAGCAACCTTCACCGCTTCATCGAATTCAACCGTTTCTTTCCAAACTCCAAAAGCATCGTTATCGTGACCCTCCCAATCGATTTGAGAACCTTCAACCATCAAAAAGAAAGGAGCGTCATCTTTTGACAAAATCTCTATTGCTTTTGCTGTCATCTCAGGTAAAAGTGGTTCAGCAGGCGTTCTTTCAGTAACGCTATTCATATGACTTGAAGCGAACAATCCTAAAACCTTTTCTCCGGAGTAAGCCATTAACTCTTGCTTAGTGGTTATATAATCGAAACCATTTTCCTTTGCAACAGATATAAGATCTTTTCCATCGGCTCTTTGTGTAGGATCAAAATATCTCCAACCCCCTCCTAAAGCAACGGTGAGGTTACTGTTAACCAACTGTTCGGCTAATACTTGTTCAGCATCTCTATCGTTCGTATGACCATAATAAGCCGCCGGTGTGGCGTGAGTTATCCTTGAAGTTGCAACTACACCCGTTTTGTAGCCTTGCTCAGCCAATACTTCCGCTATTGTTGGCACGATTTCACCATTTGGAAGCACGCCAATAAACCCGCTGTTAGTCTTGTAACCAGAAGCAAGGGCTGTTCCCGCTGCCGCAGAATCGGTAACGTTGCTATCTGCAGAATAAGTGATGGCGTAACCAGTGTAGGGCATTTGCATCATGTAAAGCTCACGACCTTCTAAATAACTGGATAACAACATCTGATTTGGGCCCATACCATCACCGATGAAAAATATCACATTTTTCACATCGCCCGCAAATGTGAGCAGTGACACCACAAGAACCAACATAACCAACAAAACAGTCTTTTTCATACTTTCTACCTCCCTGTGATTTTTTAGTTACTCTGTTTAGAAGCTCTGCAAACTGCTTTAGCGCCCCTTCGCCCCGCTCCCCACCCATTTCAAGGTAGGGACCTGCGGTTCCTTAGAGCCAAAGTCATTATAACCAAAAATCATTTGAGAGGTTTTAAGATATATAAAGAATTACTAAAAAAGCTCTCTATTTCTCAAAACTCCATCATCTATGTTCAATTCAAAATTCTTCGACTCTATTACCTTCATCAAGTCCATGAACCTTTCCTTTTCATTCCTCATTTGCCGTGAGGCTGTCTTTCCTTGAACCCCCTTCGGGGCGCTTGAGGCTGTCTTCCTTATTTGCCGTGAGGCCGTTTCTTTGATCCTATTTCTCAAAAAGTTCAAGATATTGATCTTCGTTTTTTCGTTCAAGTTATGATAATGAACTAAAAAACCACAATCTCTCTTTCCCAACTTCCAAACGATAGGCCTATCTTTATAAAACTTCTCATGAAGTTTTAGGTAATCTTTAAAGACATAATCTCTCAAATCTTTCTTCACAATACTCTCTAATTCAGAACGCTCCTTATTTGCCGTGAGGCTGTTTTTTTCGAATATTGAGGATAACAGTTTATTTTCTTCTTCAACTGAAAACCCAAAGGGGATAAAACCATCTTCGCAATTCAAAAGATACCTTTGGATCCCATTATCTATTCTTACAAAAGCTAATTTTGCTAAAATCTGATCTTGGTTACTCATACTGTTGTAGACGGAAATAGGATTTTGAAAACTTTCTTCTGCTTTTCTTTCCACATAGTTATCGTATGGCTCTCTTCGATGATAGTTGGTTACACCTTCATCAAAAGGCATAATGGAAATTAAAGACCTGATTTTATTATTATAAGCCTCTTTAATAAAATTTTCTATTTTGGTAAGTTGAGCTTCATTCAAACTAAATTCATAAAGATACTGGTTTTTCAACAGTTCTCTTAATGGAGGCAAACCTTTTACACCTTTACCGTTAGAAAAAGGAAAAAAGGCCGTAGGAATCCCCACTGTTTTATAAATCTCCTCAAATTTTCTTTCTTTCAAACTGTACAACTTCATCACCAGTATATCTATCAACCCTTCAGAAAGAAGCAGATAGGTATCAAGAGCGTTTTTCCTCTCTATAAACCCATAAAACTTAGAAACACTATCGATACTCTCCTCGTTGAAATGCAGTTCGTTTGGATATATCTCGGTATTCTGCTTTTTAATCGCCACGTTCAATCTGGAGAGGGCTTCTAACGCTTGAGTCTCAAAAGAATCCACAAACATACCTTGTGGAATAGGAAGTTTTTTCAAATCCCCAACCTCCAAATCCACGCTTCCTGCGATAAAACTCTCCAAGTAAGAAAACAAGCTACTATTGAGCAACCCCAAAAACCTAAAGATATCTTCATCTTTTGAAACAAACAAACTACTACCCTTACAATCGAACAAAAATCCAGAAGGAAGGTACCTAAAAGTTGCCCCTTTCGAGGTTGTCATCGTGTAAGTTATACCCTTTTTAAAATAATACTTTCTATTTGGAAGATAATTCCCCATTTTTGCCAACAGATTGTAATTCTCTTCATCGAAGGCTATAACCCACCACAAATTGCCGTACCATTTATTGTAAGGTCCACCTTTGGCATATGGGACCCATTTCTTTCCATCTTTAATATCTTCTCTTCTAACTTCCCAAAAGTACCTCAAAAACCTTTTGTTATCACCAGTAGCTATCCCCTGTCGTGCATCAGCGAACTTTTCTAACGGCTCGTTCTCAAAGGTACGTACAACGTCTGAATCCACCCAATAAATGAAAGGAACCCTCGGAACTTTTGTAAAAACGTTCTTATCAACCCTAAAAACATACTTAGAAAGATAATTCTCCCTCTTCTTTTCCTCACTTGCCGTGAGGCTGTCTTTCCTTGAACCCCCTTCGGGGCGCTTGAGGCTGTCTTCCTTATGTGCCGTGAGGCTGTTTCCCCAAATAGAAAATAAAGCCCGCTTCTTAGAATCTTTCCCGTTAAAAGAGGTCAAGTTTATGTATTCACCCAAACTCCCTTCATCATCTGCCGCGAGGCTGTCTTTCCTTGAACCCCCTTCGGGGCGTTTGAGGTTGTCTTGACCTCTTCTAAAAATAAACATCGCGGTGTCCACTAAAGCGTTATCAAACACCCCTCCAAGGCCAAAATGAACCAATCTCTCTATCTGAAAGTTATCTAATATGAACCTTCTTGTCTTCTCATAACTCCCAATAAACATAAAGGTTTGAGGGGTAATCATACCAACAAATCCATCCGTCTTCACCAATTCGCAACTCTTTTTGATAAAGCAGGCGTACAGATTTTTTTTAAACTCACTATAATCCTCGTTTATGTACCTCTTCAATTCAAAATCATAATCAGAGGAATCTAAATAAGGAGGGTTAGTCAAAACAATATCGTATTTCAAAGAAAGAATATCTAAAGCTTTCTTCAATGGTTCATCGTTTATGCCTGACTCCTTTAAACTTAAAACATCCTCTCTTCTCATCAAGCTCCCAATCTTTTCAAACTTCTTCAAATACTCATTCTGCCCTTCTTCATTTGCCGTGAGGCTGTCTTCCTTATGTGCCGTGAGGCTGTCTTTCCTTGAACCCCCTTCGGGGCGCTTGAGGCTGTTCCCTTTCGGAACAGCTACTATGTTTGTTTCAAACTTCTCATAAGCTCCATCCTCCAAAGCCTTCAATCTCAACAACAAATTTGTAATTTCAACAGCGTTCTCATCGATATCTATACCGTATAAATTCTTAGTAATTATAAGTTTTGGAATCGAAGCATCATCATAACCTTTATTTTGATACATCTCTCTCAACTTATCGTAAACCCCTATAACAAAGTTCCCACATCCACAAGCGGGGTCTATAATCTTAACATCCTCAAGGTCTACTCCCTTCTCATCACCTGCCGTGAGGCCGTCTTTCCTTGAACCCCCTTCGGGGCGTTTGAGGCTGTCTTCCTCATTTGCCGTGAGGCCGTTTCTTCCGTAATACTTCCCCAACGTATTTTCCACCAAATAATCCACTATCCATTTTGGGGTATAAAACTGGGAAATAACACCATTTTTACCCTTTAAATCCTTACTCGCCATGAGGCTGGCTTTGCTTGAACCCCCTTTGGGGCGCTTGAGGTTGTCTTCATTGAAATACTCGTAAGACCAAGAAATAATTTCCTCTTTCTTCCAATCTTCATCTTTCACACTCTGAAACAAATCTCTGATCTTTTCTATCGTTTGGCAAGTAATTCTGCTTTTAATGTCATCGACTAAATAACAACAATCAAAATTTCTATTCAGAAATTGCACCCCAGAAAGATAATCACCTAAAAGATTCGAATCTGAACCACTCTTTCCAAAAAGTTGTAAATCTCCCTCCATATTTGCCGTAAGGCTGTCTTTCCTTGAACCCCCTTCGGGGCGTTTGAGGGTGTCTTCCTTATTTGCCGTAAGGCTGTTCCTCTTTGCTTGTAATACTTTTAGAATAATAAAACTCAAAAACACATCCAACAAAACATTTTCCTCACCTGCCGTGAGGCTGTCTTTCCTTGAACCCCCTTCGGGGCGTTTGAAGCTGTCTTCCTCATTTATGACCTCTTTTTGCAGGATACGCTTAAGTTCCAATGCCATTTTTTTAACGGATCTGTTCAAAATAAGCCACCTTCTCTTCTCTCTTTTTCACCCTAAAATCCTCTTCACCCAAATAAATCAAACCTTCTTTTGGAACGATCTCTATCAACCTTGAAACGGTTCTATCGTCTAAAAAATTAACCAGCTCTTTTGGATTCAAGTTCGTAGAAATTATAACGCTTTTTTGGTTCCTATTAACCTCGTCTATAACGATTCTTATCTTCTGACCTATCCAATCATAACTCTTGGCACCAAGATCGTCTATAAAAATCAAATCAGATTCAAACGCTCTCTCAATAGCGGCATCGGCACCTTCAAAATTCTCAAAATCCCTCAATATATCCAAGACACCAATAGTACAACCCATAACAGCGGCCTCTTTCAACACAGTAAAACCTAACCTACTCTTCCCAGTACCGTATCCTCCATACAGTATCAAACCAACGCCCTTTTCCCACAACTTCTCCTCAACAAAGTAACGGCACTTCAGCAAACCTTTCTTCAAATGCTCATTCAGTGCAAGAAAATTATCAAACGATGCATCAAGATAAATCTTTGGAGAAATATCCCTGTAATTCCTACTCCCATTCAAATAATTCATAAAAATCGAACACATATATTTATTATCTAAAATCCCACGTGTTGGGCAATTTTCAGGATTCTTACAAAAACAACCCCTCTCAGAAGAATTTGGCATACTTGCTACCTCCCTTATCATAAACCTCTTTTTTCTCCTCCCTTATTTGCTGTGAGGCAGTCTTTCCTTGAACCCCTTTCGGGGCGCTTGAGGCTGTTTCCCTTAATTGCACTTCAGGAAACCAAAAAGTACTAGAAAAAGCCTCTTTGCCCTTCACATTTGCCGTAAGGCTGTCTTTCCTTGAACCCCTTTCGGGGCGCTTGAGGCTGGCTTCCTCATTTGCCGTAAGGCCGCCTTCCTCATTTGCCGTAAGGCCGCCTTCCTCATTTGCCGTAAGGTTGTCTTCCTCATTTGCCATGAGGCTGTCTTCCTCATTTGCCATGAGGCTGTCTTCCTCATTTGCCGTGAGGCTGTTAACTCTTCGCGGATAGCACGTAATCAATCCCCTATCCTCAAGCTCACTCAAAGACTTAGACACCGTATTCTTGCTAAAAGAAAGAAGTGAAGAAAGCTTTCGCTCAGAAAACATCAAAGGTCCCTCCCAATAACTCTTATTCGCCTCATAAATCAAAAAGAAATAAAGCTTTGTGGCAGAAGAAGAAACCTTCTCCCTCTCATTTTCCCTGAAAAAATGGTTCAAAAGACTAAAAACATTCACAAAATCACCTCAGCATTCCAAAAATTTTTTTCTTCCCAATAGTAATATCTGCAAAAAAAATAAAAAAATAATTTTTTAAAAATTAAAAATCCTCTAGGGGCGATACGCATCAAAAAAATAAATCCTTAAGGGGTGGCGGGCGGGAATAGATAAATAAAAATATTTTAAAAAAAACTCTAAAGCCTTTAAGGCTATCAAGTCTTCAACAAAATCATAAAGGGATTAAGCCCTTCTTCCAAAAAATCTATCAATTGCCCTTTTTTCTCAACCTACAAAATGAAAAAAAATATATTATATATTTTTATATATTTATATTAATAACATAAAACCTTATAGGGTGTCTCAAAAATTGACCCACAACTGGGTCAAAATTTGACCCAAAACTGTCCCAATTTTTGACCCAGGTGGATCAAAAATTTATCCTCTGAGGGTGGTGGGTGGGAATAGATAATAAATCTTAAAGTCAAAGCCTTTAAAAAAGTGTTCATAAGGGGCGAAGCCCCTTAACTCCTCCTAAGCTTCCCAAGCTTTAAAAAAAGGGGATCATAAGGGGCAAAGCCCCTTCATCCTCTGAGGGTGGCGGGCGGGAATAGATAATAAAAATTTTTTTAAAAACTCTCAAGCCTTTAAGGCTACCTAGCCTTCAGCAGTATCACAAAGGGCGCAGCCCTTTAACTCTCCCCAAAGCTTGATAAGCTTTAAAAAAAGGGATCACAAGGGACGAAGCCCCTAAACTTTCCTCAAGCTTCCCAAGCTTTAAAAAAAAGGGATAAAAAGGGACGAAGCCCCTTCATCCACTAGGGGCGGAGGGTGGGAATAGATAAATAGTAAACAATTATTTACCACAATTTAAGTATTCTTACGGATACTATTAGTGGAGGTGAGAAAATGAAAGAAATAGTTGGATTAATCCCTGACCTTGTACAAATGGTGGAAGTACCTGGTAACGGCAAAAAGAAAAAAGAAATCGTCCTAAACGCAGTGAGAGAATTCTTAAAATCCATCGGCAAATACTCTCCGATCATGGACCTAGTAATCTCCATACTCATCGACGGAGTAGTAGCGTTACTATTTCCAAAACCAAAAGAACCAGAAAAAGCATAAAATGATTTCTCCCCGGGGAAGCAAGGCAACACAAACCAAAGACAACAAAAACACACAGGAGGTGGTAACACATGGCAATGAACTTAGAATCAAGAAAGGGAAAGATCGTCTGGATAAGCATAGTAGACGGAAAAGAACAAAAAAAGTATAAAACCTACGACTTATTCACAGACGTAGAAGCAGACATAAAAACCGCCTTACAAGGATTAGTCTCACTCTGTGAAAACACCAACGCGGTTTATTACTTCGACGAAAGCTACGAAATAATCTAAAAAGGAGGAAATAGCGAATGAGAAGATTAAGAATGAAATTTTATGACTCAGCAGAAGGAAAAAGCAAAACCCTATCAGTTGACGGAGTATTAGAAACACTAACGCAAGCAGAAATAGAACCAGTAATGCAAAGCTTGATAGGTGTATTAGTACCAACAACCGCACAAGTAGACGAAGCAGAAATCGTTGAAACAACGACAAATGAAGTATTCAACCTCATTCAATAAAGAAACACACTCATGCCTCTTGACGGGGCATGAGTTTTTTTGATATATTAGTATACGCACGTATAATATACTTAAAAAATGCCACACAACTACCCATCCTCAAGGTCTTCCTTAGCCTTTAAACAGGGATCATAAGGGGCGAAGCCCCTTAAACCACAAGGGGTGGCGGGCGGGAATAGATAGATAAATGATAATAAAAAAGGGGGAAACCACCATAAACCATCAAAACTACACCAAACTAACGGACCACGAACTAATAGCACTCTCCAAAAGCGGCGACAAAAAATCAAAAGAAACCCTATTCACCAAATACAAAGGCTTCCTTGTCAACGAAGCAAACAAACTCACCAAAAGTTGCGGCATAGACTTTGAAGACAGCTTTGGAAGTTTAACTTACCTATTCTTATGTGCGATTGACAATTTCAATCTCAAAGGAAACTTCACAGGATACATGAAAAAATTCATACTACTAAAAATAAAAAGCGACATTGGAAAAAGAAAAGCAAAAATGCCCTACGTACCAAAAGAGTACCCCTTTTACCTAAGAAACTTAGAAGAAGTAATGATCGTTGAAGAAGAGATTGCCCACTACGAATAAATTTCTTTAAAATGGCCGGGCAGCTGAGTTTAAGGGACCGCAGGTCTCTTCCATAGAAGGGTGAGCTGCAGAATGAAGAAATAAAGATTTCCTTCCTTATGATCAAGCTGCAGGGTTAAGGGACCATAGGTCCCTTCCTTAAAATGGGTGGGGAGCGGGGGAAGGGGCACTAACAAAGACTAAGCGCAGCTTACATAAAAAGCACAAAAATTAATTCACAAAAGTAAAAATTTATTTTTAAAAAGGGTCACAGGGCGAAGCCCTCCCCCAGCCAGTTTAAGGGACCGCAGGTCCCTCTTCCACATGGGTGGGTAGCGGGGGAAGGGCGCTAACAAAGACTAAGCACAACTTAAATAAAAAAACACAAAAATTAATTCACAAAAATAAAAATTTACTTTTAAAAGGGTCACAGGGCGGAGCCCTCCCCCTGCCCGTTTAAGGGACCGCAGGTCCCTTCTTAAAATGGGCGTTATATAAAATAACAACATCCTCAATCAAAATGTAATCAAAATATAATAAAATATTTGACTTTTTAAAAAATTATGTTATAATAAAAACAATGAAAACGTTTTTTCATTTGAACAAAATGTCTCGGGGGAGGGGTTTCCCTATGTATATCGACATCAACACCCATCTTCTACCCAATGTTGATAACGGCTCACAAACTCTTGAAGAAACGTTAAGAGAATTAAATAAGTACAAACAACATGATATAACTCATGTTATCTTCACCCCACACATAAACCATCCAACCATAAAAACAGACATAACAAAAATAAAGGAAAAATACGCCGAAGTTAAAGAAACAATAGAATACAACACTGGTGTAAGAACTTATTTAGCATCTGAATTATACCTAACACCACAATATAACGAATTCATTCCATTCAACGATCACTTTGTTTTTATAACCCTACCAACACAAGAATTTCCAATATATCTCCTCGACTCAATTTTTCAATTACAGTTGGATGGATACGATATCGTACTACTACAAGTTGAAAAATACGATTGGCTACTCGAAATGAAAGACGTCCTTCACAGACTAAAAGAAATGGACGTTTATTTTTGTTTGAGCTTTAATGGCTTAAACTCAAAAGCAGCAAAATTCTATCGAGACAAACATTGTTTAGATTTTTTGGCAACGAACAACAAAGCCAACAACAACGAAAAAGAAATCGACTTGAGTCTGTTCAAAAAATACTCACAAATAACTGAAAAAGCCTTTGAAATATTGAACATAAGCAATGTACCAGAATAAAACAATTTTTAATATTCGTTTAATATTTAAACATTAAGATAATGTTATAATAAATCTCGAAAAACAAATTAGGGGGTTAGACTCGAAGATGCAAAAAGCAGCGGTTTACTTAATAGACATAGCGCTCATATTCATTATGAATGCCTTCTTAATGAACCTACCAATAACCATCTCAATAATCTCATCTCTAATAATATACCTCGGGATATACTCCTTCAGAACATACGACACAGAAACGATGAAAAGTTACACAGAATCTCTAATTAAAACCACCGTTGGAACTCTTGTGAGTTTCATCGTTATACTAATTATCTACTTCTTCCTCAGTAAGTACTTCAACAGATACTTTTTCCTTACCAACCTATTGTACACAATAGCCCTCTTGCCAATAATACACAAAATAGAATACAATATCTACGAAAAACACATGCCTGTAAAAAATTACCTCGTTATAGGCAGAAAAGAAGAAATAGGCAACATAATGGAAGAAATATCAGAAAAAGCGCTCAACAAAATAAAATTCACACAATACATAAACCCAAACCCAGTAACACTTGATGAAATAATAAAACAAAACACACAAAAAACATTAACCCAAACAATACACGGCATAGTAATAACAGACCCAGAACTAGAAGAAAGGGTAAAACCACAAATACAAAACTACAAAGCAGAAGGTTTAGAGATTCAATACTTACCGAATCTTGTTGATAGATACCTCAAAAGAATACCTATTGAGGTTATAGAAAAACATGAGGATTATTACAAGATGATTTTTGAAGGTTCAAGAACTTCTCCAATGATTAGAATATGTGATATAATTTTTTCTTTGATCTTGTTAGTTATTTCTTCTCCCTTTATATTAGCAAGTATGATCGTCATTTTGATTGACGATGTAATTCATAAAGAAAAAATCGAAATTTTCTTTAAGCAAAAAAGAGTCGGTCAAAATGGGAAAATTTTTAGAGTTTATAAACTTAAAACAATGAGAAGAATAACAAATAGCAATGGTGAAAAGATAGACGTTCTAACAAAAACGGGAAAGTTTTTAAGAAAATTCAGATTGAACGAATTTCCACAACTTTTGAACGTTATAAAAGGTGATTTGAGTTTAGTGGGCCCCAGGCCAGATATTGAATCAACAATACCTTTCTGTGAAGAAAATATTCCTTTCTACAATTATAGAACAAAAGTTCCTCAAGGGATCACTGGCCACGCTCAAGTTTTTTTTAGGTATCCTGAAGCATTAACAAAAGAAATATATTCAGAAAGATTAAGCTATGACCTATACTATGTAAAAAATTATAGTTTGATGTTATACATCGCAACTTTATTGAGAACGGTAGAAACAGTAATAATGGGGAGAGGCGAATAATGCTATATGGATTTAGGTTAGAAGACTGGATTTCAAAATCCTTTGCAGAAAAAATAGAAGGCTACAAGAAGTTAATAGACATTACCAGCAGGTCAGAATTCTATCAAATATTAGAGGGCGACGAAGTTAGCCTAGTATTTTCTTATCACTATTATAACAATTTAACTGAAATAGGACAAGTTTTAGATCACATTAATTTACTCGTAAAGTTAGAAAAAATTTCAAAAATAATCTTTGTATCCTCATACAACATTTACGAACCTGTTTATGGAAAACCATTCAAAGAAGACAGCCCCAAATCTCCCAGAAATTCTACAGGGATAAATGCATTAACAATAGAAGAATTCCTCATTTATCTACACAAGAAGTACAACGTCGATACTTACATCCTCAGGTTATTCAGCCTTTATGGGCCATATATGGACAATTATACCCTGATATCTAACTTATTTAAAAGTTATATCCACAATCAGATTGTAGAAATTGGAGATTTAAAAAAGGTTAGGGATTTTTTATTTATCAATGATTTAGTTGATATTGTGAATAGAATATACAAACAAGAAAAAACAGGCGATTTAAAGATATACAACATTGGAACCAGTATTCCAACATCTATTAAAGAATTAATATCAAAGATAAATGAATTAACCAACAAAACGCCAGACATAATCTTTAATCCAGATAGGATTAAAAATGAATATGACCATGATTATGTGGTGGCAGACAATAAAAAACTGTTGAATGAATTCCCTGATTTAAAAATCACCCCTTTAGAGAAGGGATTAGAATTAACCTATCTCTGGCAATTGGGAAGGGAGAAAAATGTTTGAAGAAGCATTGATTTTAGCAGGGGGACTAGGAACAAGGCTTAGGCCCTTGACATACGCCGTTCCTAAACCTCTTCTTCCAATCGGTGAAAAACCCATAATAGAAAGAATAATAGAAAATTTAAAAAAACAAGGAATAATAAATTTCTACATATCTATTAACTACAAAGGTGAAATGATCAAGAATTACCTAAAGGAAGGAGAAACATTGGGAGTAAATATACATTACGTTGAAGAAAAAGTTTTCACAGGAACAGCTGGCCCAATTCTCCATCTTCCTGATAATCTACAAGGAGATTTAGTAATATACAATGGTGATGTTCTAAGCAACATAGATTTAAAAAGATTGCATGAATTATTAGAAGAAGGCCAGTTCGATTTTGTTATCTCATCAGTAAAAAAAGAAGATTACATAGATTTTGGTGTATTAGAATTTGATGAAAATTCAAAATGCCTACTTGGTTGGAAAGAAAAACCTACATTATATTTTTATTTAAATACTGGAATATACGGTATAAAAAAAGAAACTATTGAATTTATAAAATCTCAAAAAGAAAAGAATATACAATTATCGATGCCTGATTTGTGGAGCCTTTTAATGGAAAAGGGCAAGAAAATTGGGATATATGAACATGATGGAGAATGGTTTGATATCGGTAAAATGGACGAATATTTGAGAGTGAACAAGGAAGTGGAAAAATGAAAAAAATAATATTAATTCTAATACTATTAACAACTATTATTACCTATGCAGAGATAGGAGAATATGCAGATGCAAGCATGTATGTTGAAACTAATTTTACCAGCAACGAGTTAAATATAAACTTAGATTTCAACGATCAAAAATACTTTTGGATACAATCAAATTTCTCGCTCCAAAATGATGAAAAATATAGATATGAGCCTTGGCAGGACGTTACAATGTTTGGTTATTACTACTTACTCAAAGAAGGATACGTAGGAATAAATCTAAACGAAAATACAGAAGTTGAAATAGGGCAAATAATACCAAAAGACGAAATTGAATCAAAATACTCCCTGTTTTTCAACGATCAAACCGAAATCGGAAAATACTCAGTTAATTTTAAATATGAAAACGATAATTTTTACTACAAATCCAATTGGATGTTGCTTAATAAAGATTCCGCACTGGACTTTCAAGATAGAGGCATGAATTACAAAACTTATGGAATTAAGGCAGGAGATTTTAAAATAGGCTTGCAGGATGTAATTTTATACAAAGATAGATCTTTTGACCCATATTATTTCTTGAACCCCTTTCCTTCCACCATGATTCAAGAGATTAGATACACTTACACAGCACCTTGGGTTCAAAAAAAAGAAATTGTTGATGATTCTGCCATTGTCGGATTTTTTGCAGAGTATAAAAAAGAAAAATCAGATTATTTTTTACAACTCTTTGTAGATGATTTAAATTTAAATAGGATTTTCAACCCAGAATCCTCCCAAAATCCTGATAAATTGGCATGGTCTATTGGAACTAAGCAAAATACGAATGTTGGTACCTTTGGTTTTTACCATGCCGGGGCAACAAAATATACCAGCCAACGTACAAGAGCAGACAGACAAACTGAATATACATATTATCCTTCATCTGAATACTATAATCCTGATTACTCTTCTGAAACTAAAATTTTAGATTACAAAGAAAATTACATAGGCTATCCTTATGGTGAAAACTCAATTTCGTTTTTGGTTGACTACAGTAATCATTATAAAAACACTGATAATTATTTATCATTAGAATACGCTATTTCGGGAGAAAAATCCCCTCATGTTCCATGGGGTGCAGATGAAGATCACGAAGGAACACAACTATTAAACGATGATGTTTTAGAACATTTCGCAGAATTATACCTCCAATCTATGATAAATGTAACTGATCGTATAACAATAATTCCCGGTATAAAAATAAATCATTATAGAAACAAAATAGAATACGTTCCAATACCAGAAGATCCAGAATATAAAATATGGAGACCGATAGAAGACAACAATCAAACGAATTTTGAAATAAGTATAAAATTCCAATTAGAGATCATTTAAAAAAGACTGAATTATTTATAAACTTTAAACAGCGGAGGATTGAATTAATGAAAGTACTAGTTACAGGGTCAGAAGGATTTATTGGCTCACACTTAACTGAACTCTTAGTTGAAAAAGGCTTTGAGGTTAAAGGATTTGTGCGGTATAATTTTAAAAATGATTGGGGTTGGCTCGAAGATTCCAAATATAAAAATGAGATAGAAATCTACACTGGAGACATAAGGGATTATGATTCTGTGTATGATGCTATGAAAGACGTTGATGCTGTGTTTCATTTAGCTGCTTTAATTGGGATCCCTTATTCATACATCTCTCCTCTTGCATATATAAAAACAAACACAGAAGGAACATACAATGTATTAGAAGCAGGTAAAAAATTGAATATAGAAAGAATCATTCATACATCAACGAGTGAAATATACGGGACAGCACAATACGTACCGATAGATGAAAAACATCCGTACAATCCACAATCTCCGTATGCAGCCAGTAAAGCTGGAGCAGATCACTTGGCATTATCTTACTATAGATCCTTCGAAACCCCTGTTACTATTATAAGACCATTCAACACATTTGGTCCCAGACAGTCCGCTAGAGCAGTTATTCCAACGATAATAAGTCAAATTTTGGCAGGGAAGGAACGAATAAAACTTGGTAATTTAACCCCTACAAGAGATTTAAATTATGTGAAAGACATAGCAAATGGGTTTATAACTGTTGGTTTGCATGAAAAAACAATAGGGGATGTGTACAACCTTGGCACGGGGGAAGAAATATCAATAGGAAATTTAGCCCAAAAGATCATTGAATTAATTGGAAAAAACGTTGAAATAATCGAAGATACCCAAAGAGTAAGACCAGAAAAATCCGAAGTTGAAAGGTTATTATCTAACCCAGAAAAAGCAAAAAACATTTCAGGATGGAAACCAAAGTACTCTTTAGAAGAAGGATTGAAAGAAACAATTCAATGGATTCAAGATAATTTACAGTATTACAAAACTGACATATATAATATTTAATAGAGGTGGTTTTTATAAAACCAATTTTACTTGATGCACCAAATTTAGGGGAATTAGAAAAAAAGTATTTGTGCGATTGTATTGAATCTCCGAAACGAATGGATAAAAGAGTAGAAAATATTTGAAAGGGGTTCTCTTTAATGAACAAAAATAGCAAAATATACTTAGCTGGGCACACAGGGTTAGTAGGATCAGCCATATACAGAAAATTAAAAAATGAAGGATACACGAATATAGTAACAAGGACACACAAAGAGTTAGATTTAACAAACCAACAACAAACACAAGAGTTCTTTCAAAAAGAAAAGCCAGAGTATGTATTTTTAGCAGCGGCAAAAGTTGGAGGAATAAAAGCTCAGGTTACATATCCAGCAGATTTTGCTTACATCAACATAATGATAGAAAGTAATGTAATCAAAGCATCGTATGACTACGGCGTGAAAAAATTACTTTTTCTTGGAAGTTCAGGTATATATCCCGATCTATGCCCACAACCAACAAAAGAAGAATATTTACTCACAGGACTTTTACAGCAAACAACCGAGGCATATGCAATAGCTAAGATAGCAGGATTAAAAATGTGCCAATACTTCAACAAACAATATGGGACTAACTTCATAAGTGGAATACCAACAAACTTATACGGTCCAAAGGGCAACTTTGATTTAGAAACATCCACTGTCTTGGCAGCACTGCTAAGAAAATTCCATGAAGCGAAAATAAACAACAGACCACACGTTGAGGTATGGGGAACAGGCAATCCAAGAAGGGAGTTCCTGCATGTAGACGATTTGGCAGATGCTGTATTACATCTTATGAACAACTACGATGGAAATGAACCAATAAACATAGGAACAGGAGAAGATTTAACGATAAAAGAACTCGCACAATTGATAAAAGAAGTTGTAGGATACGAAGGACAAATAAGATTCGACACAACCAAACCCGATGGAACGCCAAGAAAGCTTTTAGATGTAACAAGATTGCACAACACTGGATGGAGACATAAGATAGAATTGAAAGAAGGATTAGAACTTACATACCAGTGGTTTAAGGAGAATTGGGAAGGTTAAAGCGGGGTTGTACTCTCTCTTTATTATGAGGCAAGGCACAAGCTAAAGCGAGGCTTAACAGGCTGAGTAAGATCATATACAAACACTCATCCAATTTAGAAGAAGTAAAAACAAAACTCAGCTATGACCTATACTACGTAAAAAATAGAGACATATTCCTTGATGTGAATATCGTGTTCAAAACAATAGAAGCAGTATTTTGGAAAAGGGGAGCGGTGTGAGTGGGGGAAAAGGTAACAATAAAAGTAGTTTCTCAAATGTTTTATCCTGATATAACTTCAACTTCAAAGGTTCTTTCTGATTTGTTTTTTCATATTGGTGAATCATATCAAATCAATGTTTTATGTCAAAATCGTTCTTATGTCTTACCCGACGTTAGTTACGAGGAAGAAACACATTTGGAAAACCTTTTTATAAAGCGAATAAAAGTCAGAAAAACTAATAAAAATAATCTAATACAGAGAGTGTTTAATTTTATTGAATTATACCTAAAATTTAAAAAGGAATTAAAAGAAGCTAAGGGTGATGTTTTTTTCTGTGTATCCAATCCTCCTTTTTTGCCTTATATCACTATAAAGTGCGCAAAAAAAATAAATAAAAAAACAGTTTTCCTTTTGCATGATTTATATCCTGATGTTTTAATAAAACTTGGAAAACTAAAAAATACTAATCTTATCAGTAAATTAATACATTACATGAATAGTTATGCCTTTCAAAATTCAGACAAAATCGTTGTGTTGGGAAGAGATACTAAGGATTACTTAATAGAGAATTATGGCGTTAGCGATGAAAAAATAGAAATTATAACAAATTGGGGAAAAAATAATATACTATTACCTCAGAAAAACAATTTTAGAAAAACTCATAATTTACTTAACAAATTTGTGATTATGTATACTGGGAACTTAGGGGAAACCGCAGAATTTGATACTTTATTAAATACTGCAAAAATAATGAACAATGACGACATTAAATTTGTAATAATTGGGGATGGAAGAAAAAAAAGAGATATAGAAAAAACAATTAACGAAAAGCAATTAAATAATGTTATTATTTTGGGGTATCAACCAGAAGATGAATATTATGCAATATTAAATTCTGCAGATGTTTTGTACGTTTCTTTAAGAAAAGAGTTAAGGGGAATCTCAGTTCCAAGTAAGACATATACTTACCTTTCTGTTGGTAAACCCATTATTGCTGTGGTTCCTAAAGAATCTGAAATAGAACTTTCAATTAAAGAAGATAAATATGGAATATATAATGAATATGACTCGCTTAAATTAAAAGAACAAATAATAGAATTATACAGAAATAAAGATAAGTACAATGAATTATGTAAAAATGCAAAAACGGCTTTTACTAAAAAGTATGATTTAAAATTAATCGTAAAAAAATACGAAAAATTATTCAAAGAACTGGAGGAACCCACATGAAAACCGCACTTATCACAGGAATAACTGGACAAGATGGAAGCTATTTAGCAGAATATCTACTTGAAAAAGGATATACAGTTCACGGGATAATAAGAAGATCTTCTTCATTCAACACAAAAAGAATTGATAACATATACCAAGACCCTCATGAAAAAAATAGAAGATTGATCCTACACTATGGAGATTCAACTGATTCTACAAATTTGATAAGAATCATGAAAGAAGTTGAACCCGATGAAGTATACAATTTAGCTGCACAAAGTCACGTTAAGGTCTCTTTTGAATCACCAGAATACACGGCTGAGACGGTAGCTTTAGGTACATTAAAGATTCTTGAAGCTATTAAACTGTTAGGTTTAGAAAAAAAGACAAAATTCTATCAAGCAAGTACATCTGAATTATATGGAGAAGTGCAAGAAATACCTCAAACAGAGAAGACACCTTTCTATCCTCGAAGTCCATACGCTGCTGCAAAATTATACGCCTATTGGATAACCATAAATTACAGGGAAGCCTATGGATTACACGCCTCAAACGGCATACTATTTAACCACGAATCACCAAGAAGAGGAGAAACTTTCGTCACAAGGAAAATCACAAGGGCAGCGACAAGAATCCTTGTAGGAAGACAACAAAAGTTATACTTAGGAAATTTATCAGCAAAAAGGGATTGGGGCTATGCACCTGATTACATAAAAGCCATGTGGTTGATGCTCCAACAAGATGAACCAGATGACTATGTCATAGCAACGGGAGAAACACACAGTGTAAGGGAATTCTGTGAAGAAACCTTTAGTAATTTAGGAGTTAGCATAAAATGGAAAGGCGAAGGAAGTAATGAAAAAGGAATAGTAGACAGTTTAGACAAAATAAAACTCGAAGAAGTGCTTGGTGATATTAAGACACCACTAAAACTAGGGGATACAATAATAGAAGTTGATCCAGTATATTTCAGACCTACAGAAGTTAATTTGTTAGTTGGAGACTCAACAAAGGCAAAAGACAAACTAAACTGGGAACCACAAGTGAAATTCAAAGAACTTGTAAAAATAATGGTAGAAAACGATTTAAAACTTGCCTTGAAAGAAAATCAAAGAAACGAATGGATAAAAGAGTAGAAAATATTTGAAAGGGGTCCTTTTTAATGAACAAAAACAGCAAAATATATTTAGCTGGACACACAGGGTTAGTAGGATCAGCCATATACAGAAAATTAAAAAATGAAGGATATACAAATATAGTAACAAGAACACACAAAGAGTTAGACTTAACAAACCAACAACAAACACAAGAGTTCTTTCAAAAAGAAAAGCCAGAGTATGTATTTTTAGCTGCGGCAAAAGTTGGAGGAATAAAAGCAAACGATACATATCCAGCAGATTTTGCTTACATCAACATAATGATAGAAAGTAATGTAATCAAAGCATCATATGACTACGGAGTGAAAAAATTACTTTTCCTAGGAAGTTCTTGTATATATCCAAAACTATGTCCACAACCAATAAAGGAAGATTATCTACTCACAGGACCTTTAGAACCAACAAACGAGGCGTATGCAATAGCAAAGATAGCAGGATTAAAAATGTGCCAATACTTCAACAAACAATATGGGACTAACTTCATAAGTGTAATGCCAACAAACTTGTATGGTCCAAACGACAACTTTGATTTGGAAACATCCCACGCATTAGCAGCGATACTAAGAAAATTCCATGAAGCAAAAATAAACAACAAACCACACGTTGAAGTATGGGGAACGGGGAATCCAAGAAGGGAGTTCCTGCATGTAGACGATTTGGCAGATGCTGTATTACATCTTATGAACAACTACGATGGAAATGAACCAATAAATATAGGGACAGGAGAAGACTTAACGATAAAAGAACTCGCACAATTGATAAAAGAAGTTGTAGGATACGAAGGAGAAATAAGATTCGACACAACCAAACCCGATGGAACACCAAGAAAGCTTTTAGATGTCACAAGATTGCATAACACTGGATGGAGACATAAGATAGAATTGAAAGAAGGATTAGAACTTACATACCAGTGGTTTAAGGAGAAATGGAAGTGAGAATACTTCAAATTAACACTGTTTGTGGAACAGGAAGCACAGGAAGGATCGCTGCTGACATTCATAAAATGCTTATAGAGCAAGGACATGAAAGTGTTGTTGCATATGGGAGATAAGAAAATAAATCATTATAAAAAGAATCAATAGCCCAAAATTAGGTATTTCACTTTAAAAACTTTTCAAAAAATATCAATTTAAGGAGCTCTCCAAATGAAAACAGCGATGATATTTGGAACACGGCCAGAAGCAATAAAAATGGCACCATTATACAAAAAGATGAAAGAAGAAAATATGGAGATAAAAGTAATAGCAACCGCTCAACACAGAGAAATGCTCGATCAAGTGTTGAATCTTTTCGAAATAAAATCAGACTACGACTTAAATATAATGACAAAAAATCAAACTCTACCACAACTAACTTCAAAACTCATTACAGAGATAGATAAAATACTAAAAATCGAACCATTCGATTACGTATTAGTACAAGGCGATACAACAACCACTTTTGTAGCAAGTCTCGCTGCTTTTTACAATAAAATACCTATTGGACATGTAGAAGCGGGTTTAAGAACAAACGATGTATACAATCCTTTCCCAGAAGAAATGAACAGAAGACTAACAGGTACAATTGCTAAGCATCACTTTGCTTCTACACAAAAGGCAAAAGATAACTTATTAAAGGAAGGTATAGAAGAAAAAAACATAGTAGTAACTGGGAACACTGTTATAGATGCATTACTATGGGTAAAAGAAAACAAAAACAAAGATATAGAAAAGATAAAAGAAAAGTACAACATAAAGAACAAAAAGTTTATCTTAGTAACCATGCATAGAAGGGAGAACTGGGGAAAACCGATAGAAAACGTGATGAAAGCGATAAAAAGGTATCTACACGAAAACGAAGAAATGCACATAGTATTTCCAATTCACTTAAATCCGATAGTGAGAGAAAGTGTGTATAAAATACTTGGGAATGAGGAAAAAGCGATATTGATAGATCCTGTTGAATACTTAGATTTCATAGCGTTAATGGACGAAAGTCATTACATAATGACAGATTCAGGAGGGATACAAGAAGAAGCACCCACATTGGGCAAACCAACGTTGGTGTTAAGAAAAACAACGGAAAGACCTGAGGCAATAGAAGCAGGAACAGCAAAATTAATAGGAACGCAAGAAGAAAAAGTGTATCAGGCAATGAAAGAACTAGAAACAGAAAAATATGCACAAATGAGTGAAGCAAGCAACCCATTTGGAGATGGAAAGGCATCTCAAAGAATCGTTGAATTTTTGAATAAAAACAATTGTATTTAATATTCAATAAGAGTACTATTAATTTATACTTTTCATTGTAATGTTTAACTATTAAAATTGAAAGTAAGAAAAAGGGTATAATCTTAAAATTCGAAGCTGTTGAAATTATTAGGCACTTAAGAAATAGAAAGATTATCAAAAATAAGGTTTTGATTTTAAAAGTGTTACAGGGCGGAGCCCTTCCCACCCATCGGGGCGGGCTGCTGGGCGAAGGATAGCTAAAGCAGATTGTATGTAACTTAGAATGATGGAGGTATTTTAAAATTTTTTTGATTCTAGAAGTATTATTTAAAGCAGGTTTCAGATTTTTTAAAAGGGGGTATTGAAATTATTTTTAGGAGGGAAAATAATTGAAAAGGTTATTAGTTTTGTTTTCTCATGTACCCGATCCAAGAATAATTAAAAGAATAAAGACTTTAAAAAAAATAAGTAAAGAAACTCATTTAATTTATTGGGAAAGAGATTTTGGGAATGGCTTTTCTTTTTCGCCAATTGAAGATGTGTCGTTTGATTGCATACACACAGATTCTAATCCTTCTCTTCTCCAAAGATTTTTCCAAAATAACTATTTAGCAAATGAAACAGCAAAAAAAATTAATAATCTTGAACCAGAAATAATTTATATATCTGGAGTAGAGATGTTAAAGATAGTAAATAAAATAAAATGGGAGAAGAAACCTTTAGTTATTATTGAAATAGCCGATATTCCTGCTAATACACATATTTCGAAACATCCTTTTTTAGGTAAATTTTTGGAACGTTATTTAACTAACCTAATTAAAAAAAATGCTGATTACTATGTATTCACTTCTCTTGGGTTTTATGAAGGTTACTATAAAAAAGAGGGGTTATCTGAAAATACAATTTTTATTTTTGAAAATTTACCGTCAAAAAATGTATTTCAAAATTTAGCAATCAACCCTGAGAAAGTAATTAATAAAAATAAATTAACTATAGGTTATATCGGAGCAGTAAACTATTATTCCTCCCTCAAAATTCTTTTTGAAGCATGTAAAGGCATCAATAATGTTGAAATATTAATTGCAGGACGAGGACCAGATTCTGAAAAAGTGAAAGATGAAACAAAAAATTATTCAAATATTAGGATTTATGGAGAATATAATTACGAAAAAGATATTGCTAAGCTTTATTCCATGACAGATGTTGTTTATTCAGTATATAACACCGATAATTATAATGTGAGACTTGCCCTTCCAAATAAATTGTACGAATCTATTGTTTGTGGTAAACCCATAATCGTAGCGTCTGACACTTACTTAGAAAATTATGTTAAAAAACTTGAAGTTGGATTCTCTGTACCTTACAAAGATGTAAAAGCTTTGAGAAAACTTATAAAAGAACTTGTTACTAATAAAAAATTGATAACCGATATCTCAAATACATGTATGAAAATAAGAGAGAATTATTTTTATGAAAAGGTAGAAAATGATTTTTTAAACTGGATAAATGAGAAAACTTCAAAACACTTTGTTTAATAACTTAAAAGAATTCCTTAAAAAACAAGAAAGGTAGAGGCATTACGAAATATTTTGAACGAATGAAATAATTCCAATTAACTAAAATGAAGAGGAAATTAAATATGAAAAAAATACTTTATATTGATTTACTCAGCCCAAAAGGACATAAAAAATTCAATGAACTAAATATAAAAGCTCTATCAAGTGTATTTGACGTAACAATAGTCGCTAGAGAAAATTTTATTGATTCTAGACAACCTGATTTCATAATACCAGAGCCTTTTTTTAAATCTCATAACATAATAAATTATAGAATTAACGAACTTAAAAAAATTAATTGGATTATAAAAAAAGTAAAAAACTTTGACAAGTTCGAATTGTTATTATTATCTTCTTACGAAACGATTTCTTTTTCTTTAAAGTCAAGAACCCTAACTAACGTTGTTTCTAAAGTTGCAGTGTTTAATCATAATAATTTAGATGAGCTCGATACATCGTTGATAAAGAAATTCTTCTTTAAAAAAATTGAAAAAAGAGTAGTTCATAGTGTTTTTGAAAGTTATTTTAAAGAATATTTATTAAATGATATAAAAATAAATAACAATATTATTGTGCTTCCTCACCTTGTAGAAGAAATAAGTTTTTCTTCAAATTTTGACCTGGACAATATTAATATTTTCATTCCTACCAAAAATTATAATACAAACTATATTAATAAAATCTTAAATAATTGCCCTAGAAACATTGTTTTTACTATAAAAAGCGACACTTTTTTCAAACAAGAAAATATAAAATCAGAACCATATTTTGAAGAAAATGAATACAATCAAATATTTAATAGTTCCAATCTTATTCTATTACCTTTAAAAATCGAATATAACTATAGAGTAAGTAATATAATCTATGAATGTTTTTCCTTCTCAAAACCATGTTTTACGTTTGAAAATAAATTCTCTAAATATTTAAATGATAAATATCCTAACGTTGTGCATATAATCGATAAAGAAACAAATATCAAGCAAATTATAGAGGAATATAAACAAATTAATAATTTATTATTTGCAAAAGAAAGGGAACTTTTTTTAAAAGAGCATTCAGAAGATAGCTTCTTGACTGTAATAAAGAATTTGATAAATTAAAAATGAGGGTGGAGATTAATATATATTTAAAAAATATGAATTCAGAACTAACGATTTTTGTTCTATGTATTTCTAGCGTCATCTTAAACGAAACCATTGGTTATAGTACAGTAGGGATCTATTTTGTTTTGTTCCAAATTTTTTTAATTTTTATTTATTTTATAAGAAAAAACTATTTAAAATCATGGAATTTATTTTTAATTTTTTCTTTGACAGCTTTGGAATTTCCTGCAGACCTCGCATTACGCCCACAAATATATACTTTTAGAACCTTCAGCTTTTTTAATATTTCTGTTTCAACATGGATTCTGATGTTTTTTTTCCTTTATTTTTACTTTATTAAAGGACACATTTTAGAAGTCTTTAAAAATGTGAAAAGATATGAAATAATTATTTATTTGACATTTATTTGTAGTATTTTGATTGGTATTGTCGGTAATATCTTTTCAGATTATAAAATTCAATATTTTATTAGTGATCTACAGTACTATTTAGTTATCTTCTTTTCCCTTTATGTATTTCGAGTTTTTCAAGGCGACAGAGAAAGTTATATTATCGAAAATATTATTATTTATACCTTGGTAAGTAGAAGTTTAATAAATTTCATAGGTTATTCTTCTGGGTCATTGAAGGGTAACTATGGAGGAATAGTTACATTTTCTTATGACGCAATAGATATATTTTCCATATTTTTAATTTTTGCTTTATCCAAAAATAATAGTTTCCTTAAAAACTTTATAATATTAATTTCATGGATATTAGGAATTATTTCAAGCGTTATTTTCCAAAGTAGTGGAAAAAGTATTTTATTTTTGGGTATAGTTTTATTCGAAATAATATTTCTCATTCTTAAATCTAATTCTAAATGGGTGAGGGGCCCAATAATAAAAACTATATTTATTGTTCTAATCACTTTTTTGATAATATTTTCTTTTAATCTTTTAAATTACCTACAACAAGAAAATCAACTTTTACAAATAAAAATGAACCAAGCGATTTCCTTAATTAATTTAAAATGGGTTAATGATCCATATATTTTACCCCCTTCACCCCGAGATAGGGTATTTGAACTTTATAATACTTATTACTATTATTTAGAAAACCCCTTTTATTTTTTGTTAGGTACAGGTATAGGCGGGTATTTTGAAGAAAGCAAATATTATAATCCTACTGCTAGCTCTAAAGGAGGATATAGTGAATATGAAGTTAAAAGTAGACATTTCTATAATCCCCATGCTTCTCCAGCAAATTTATTACTTAAATTTGGTATAGTTGGAGTTATTATTTATGTATGGGCTTTACTTAGAATATTAATGGATAAGAATCGTAGCATATTTACTAAAAATATAGGTTTTTTTGTGGTGCTACTATTTATTGGATTCAGTTTGAAACTAGCCCTATTAGTAGGATACACATTATATACGTTCCTCCCAAAAAATATACAGACAAAGAATAACGTAAAAAATCCTGAGTAAAAGGAAGTTTTAGAATTAATTGTCCTTTGCATTTACTAAACAAAAAGTTTACAAAAAAGGAGTGCCCAGTAGTATTCATTTACCTGGCATCATAGATCATAATTAATTGTCATTGAAATAGTGTAATGGTTAGATAGTATTTATGTTTTTGAAATTGATTTGCTTTTTGTTAGTTGAATATTGTATAATTTTTTTATATTGTTTAAAAATTGAACAAAGGTGTTGAATATTTTGCAAGATAATGAGATACTCATTTTAGAAGAATTAGAAAAGAATTCTAATATAACTCAAAGAGACCTTTCAGAAAAAACAGGGTTATCCTTAGGAATGGTGAACATACTCTTAAAAAAGTTCATCAAAAAAGGGTTTGTCAAATTAGAAAGGTTAAACAGCAAGAGTTTCAGGTACATATTAACCCCTGAAGGATTCAAAGAAAAGAGTAAAAAGACTATAGAGTATATGAAAATATACTACAGAAGAACATTGTTGATAAAACAAAACATAGAAAGAATAACACAAAGATAAATTTGCGGAAAAAGTCCGTCTTCTAATAGTAATAGCAAATAGTAACATTGTTTATAGAATCATAAGCAAGAGAAGAAATATATAGACGAGGGGTGATCAAGATGGAAGGTAACCATAAAAAAATAGGTATCGCCACTTTAACTAATTATTTTAATTATGGAAATAGATTGCAGAATTATGCTTTGCAAGAAATATTAAAACCGTACAGCAAAGAAGTGGAAACTTTAGTAATACCAAAAAATTCTACAAGTTCCCGCCGAACAAAACATTATATAAAAAAACTTTTTTCACAACCTTTGTCAAAAACCGCCAAAACTTTTGCAAGCAAAATTAATTGGAAAATAAAGTATTTGACGAATAAAGATATATTAATTGAAAGAGAACGCAGATTTAAAGACTTTTCTCAAAACTATATTAAAGAAAGGCATTTTAGATCGCTTTACGAAACAAATGAAATATCAGACGAATTTGATTATGTTTTTACTGGAAGCGATCAAGTTTGGAATCCATACTTTATAAAAAATAGGGAACAATATTATTTTCTGCAATTTGTTGAAGAAGAAAAAAGAATCGCTTACGCCCCCAGTTTTGGAATATCTGAAATACCGCAAGAAGTAAAGCAAAAATACAAAGAGTGGTTATCTTCTATTCCCTATATTTCGGTTAGAGAAAAAGAAGGAGCAAGAATAATAAAAGAATTAACTGGAAGAGATGTTCCCGTTTTAGTAGATCCTACGTTGTTGTTAAATAAAGAAGAATGGATAAAAATAGCTAAGGAGCACAAAAATAAACCTAAATCAAAATATTTAATTTGTTATTTTTGGGGGAAAATTCCAAAAGAAAGAAAAACCTTGATAAAAAGAATTGCTGAGAAATATAACTTACAAATAATTAATATTGCAAATTTATCTGATAAAAAAACTTATACTGCTGATCCTTCTGAGTTTATAGATTACATTAACTCTGCTTCCTTGGTGTTGACTGACTCTTATCATGGTTCAGCATTTTCTATTCTTATGGAAACACCTTTCTTTGTTTTTGAAAGAATTGGAGGGCCTTCCATGTATTCTCGAATTAGAACTCTACTTGAAAAGACAAAATTAAAAAATAGAGAAGAAAAAGACATCGATTTGAACAAAAATTTATTAGAAATGGATTTTTCACACGTTCACAGTATTTTAAATGAGGAAAGAAAGAAATCTTTTGATTTCTTAAAAAAAGCTATGAGAATTGAATAGAAAGGAAAACAATTTAGGGGGAAGCGTAGTGATAAACATAACCAAAAAAGAAGAATGTGCGGGTTGTTATGCATGTGTAAATATATGCCCTCAAAATTGTATAATAATGAAAACCGACATTGAAGGATTTTGGTATCCTCTCGTTGAGGTTGATAAATGCACTAATTGCAACCTTTGTGACAAAGTGTGCCCAATTATCAACAAACCAAATGTAAAAAATGAGCCATTAGCTTATTCTTGCTTCAACAAAAATGAGGAGATACGACTAAAAAGTTCATCAGGAGGTATTTTCACCTTAATAGCTGAAGAAATAATAGCTGAAGGGGGAATAGTATTTGGGGCAAGATTTGATAATGATTTTAATGTTATCCATGATTCTGTAGATAATTTAGAAGATTTGAGTTTGTTTGTAGGTTCTAAATATGTTCAGAGAAAAATTGGAGAAACTTATAAAATAGCTAAAAATTATTTGAAGCAAGGAAGAAAAGTACTGTTTTCTGGAACCCCCTGTCAAATAGCTGGATTAAAATCTTTTTTAATGAAGGATTATAACAGCTTATTAACTTTAGATTTTTTTTGTCACGGTGTACCTTCCCCAAAAGTATGGGAAAAGTATGTGGCCTATATGGAAAATAGCGTTGGTTCGAAGATGGTTAGTGTATCTTTTAGAAGTAAAGAGAAAGGTTGGAAATTGTTTTCGATGAGCGCTAGCTTCGAAAACGGATTCAAGTATTCAGAACCTTTGAATAAAGATCTGTATTTAGTGTCTTTCTTAAAAAATCTTTCTTTGAGACCATCATGTTACAACTGCCAATTTAAAGGTATAAATAGGATAAGTGATATTACACTTGCTGATTTCTGGGGGGTTCAAAATATTCTTCCTGATATGGATGACGATCGAGGCACCTCACTAATTTTAATCAACACCAGTAAAGGTCATGAAATGTTTCAAAAGATAAAAAGCAAAATGATGTTTAAGAAAGTTGATTTGGACAAGGCTGTTTTATATAATTCTAATGCAATAACTTCTGTAAGATATAATCCCAAGTGAGATAAATTTTTTCAAGATTTAGATCAATTTCCTTTTGACCAGACAGTGAAAAAATATTCTAAAGAAACTATATTTGCTAAGGTAATAAAGAAAATCAAAGGAAAGTTGAAGTCTATTTTGAAAAAGTTTAATATTACAAATTTAACTTAAAAAGATTTTTTGCTAAGTATATAAAAAATCACCTTAGTAACTATTTTAACTCTCTTCCAAAAAGTGTAGGTAGAAAAAAGATATGAGCAGATGATTAAAGAGTATGTATTTCTAATGGATTTAATTACATTAGGAAAAGATATCTAAAAGAACAAGCATTTATTATTGCTATATCCAGAAAAACTTTGTCTAAAATAAAATACATGGTAAAAATAATTTTGAAAATGATTTTATCCAAGCAAATGGAGGATTGAATTTGAAAGGTGAAAAGAATTGAATCAGTATAAATCCTTAGTCAGAAATTCTTTTTTGTTTGTCGTTGGAAGCTGCAATTACCTACTATTTTAGTGAGAGAATCAAAAGCATTTAACAAATACCAAAATAGTTGCTATAATCTTTTTATATTGTTCAAAAATTGAACGAAGGTGTTGAATATTATGCAAGATAATGAAATACTCATTTTAGAAGAATTGGAAAAGAATTCTAATATAACTCAAAGAGACCTTTCAGAAAAAACAGGGTTATCCTTGGGAATGGTGAACATACTTTTAAAAAAGTTCATCAAAAAAGGGTTTGTTAAATTAGAAAGGTTGAACAGCAAGAGTTTCAGGTACATACTAACCCCAGAAGGATTCAAAGAAAAGAGTAAAAAGACAATTGAGTATATGAAAATATACTATAGAATAACATTGCTGATAAAACAAAACATAGAAAGAATAATACAAACATATGGAAGAAATAGAACTTACGTTCTATTTGGGAAAGATAAAGAAATGAAGGAAATAATAGAAGGGATATTGAAAGAGTTGAGGGTTAGACACATAGCAGAAAACGATGTTGAAAAAATAGAAAGTACAAACGTTGTACTATACTGGAATGTTGAAGATTGGGAAAAACTTGAAGGCTTGAAGTGTGAGTTTTTGATGGGGGAATGTAAAGATATTTTTAATAAACTAATTCCATTTTTTCTTAATTTATTTTTATAAATTAAAGCTATTAAAAGTGAGAGGATGTGATTCATATGAGAATTCTGCGTTTGGGCCATGCGTTTCCTCCTATATCGAGATTTTTAGATTTATTAGGACTTGATGAAATCGAGAAAGTTACTTTCGTTGCATTTAAAAATGAGGAAAAACTTTTTGAAGACCTTCATCGTGCAGCAAAATTTTTCGGCAAAGAAGATATAGTGAAACAAAAAGCTGATTTTAATTTTGTTGACCGTAATTTACTACAAAAGGTGATTAATCGATTTAATAGGAAGTTTGATACAGACTTTCTTGTCAGTAAAATTTATAATTTTAAAGATTTTAATGATAATTATGATTTTGTATGGATCGGAGACAATGAATTCGATGGTTCGAATTTATTAGTAAAAAAAGCAAAAAAATTTTTTAAGATACCAGTATATAGAAGTTATAAAGTAACCCATTTTAAAGAATCAAAATCAGAAAAAAATATGCTTGAATATTCGGATAAATTAATCTTCCCACATGAAGAGTATTTGAACTTTTTTTCTGAGTTATATCAATGGGATTTATCAAACAAAACTTATTTTGCGGATTCAGATTGGCGCTATTCTAAAACCGTTGAATGGGTTAAAAATTTAGAAGTTAAAAAGTTATCGTATTTTGATAATACTCCTCATGTTGTTATTTTGACTGGTAGGGCATTTTGGTATCCTTCTGACAAGCAAACTGGTAATAGGCACTATTATATAGATATAATTAAAGACTTAATAAAGATAGGTGCAAAGGTTCATCTCGATACCTTTAGCATCATTAACAATAGAAAAAGCAAGTCAGTTGATAAGAATAATCCATATTTAGATTTGGCAAAAACAGGTAAATTAATTATTGAACCACCTTCAAAATTATATCCAGGTTCTAAGGATTATTCAAAATTGAAAAGATATGATGCAGGTATACTGCACCCAAAAATGTATGAAGAATTAAAGAAAACAAACTATCCTTTATACAAGTTTCATCAAATCAATATTCCAAACAGATTTTATGAATATGAAATTGCGGATGTTGTTCCTTTATTGGAGAAGAATTCAGCTTATTATATGGAACAATTAATTAATCAAAAAGGTTTTGGTATAGTTTATTCGGATCTAGAAGACCTTAAAAATAAGTTGTGGAAACTTCTTGATCGTCCTCAAGATCCCTCAAGTAACATAAAAACTTTTAAGGATTTCTCAAAAGTTTTAATTCAAAAAATGTAGATAAATAAATTACCTGATTGAGTTGTTTTAAATGGATTGTGATGTTTTATTATTGGGGCAGAATTAACAGGTTCAACAGCCGCAAGAATGTTGGCTGAAAAAGGTAGAAAAGTCTCAATAGTTGAACAGCACAAACATATAACTGGTCACTGTTATGATTACAAAAATCAAGAAGGAATAACCGTACATAAATAGGGACCCCATATTTTCCATACAAACAGTAAAAAAGTACGAGATTTTGTTAAGAGATTTACAGAATTCAATTATTATCAACATAGAGTACTAAGCTATGCAGATGGTAAGTAAGTGCCTTTTCCAATAAATCGAGATACAATAAAAGAAGTTTTTGAAATTGAAATACCAACATTTTTTTGTTTGAACTATAGTAAATTGAATTAAAGTTACTTCTGAGATTTCTGAATCCTATACTAATTAATTGTAACAGGAGGGTTGAATAAAATGAAAGTCGTAATCTTGGCAGGTGGATATGGAACAAGGTTAAGTGAAGAAACAGTAAACATACCGAAACCCATGGTAGAAATTGGTGGAAAACCTATATTATGGCATATTATGAAGATATATTCTCACTATGGCTATAATGATTTTATCATATGCTTAGGATACAAAGGTTATGTAATAAAAGAGTATTTTATGAATTATTTTATGCATATGAGCGATATTACAGTTGATTTAAGCAATGGCGGAATAAAAGTTCACAATTCTAAAGCTGAAAACTGGAAAGTGACTTTAGTAGACACAGGTCTGGATACAATGACTGGTGGTAGAATTAAAAGGATAAAAGATCATTTGAACGGAGAAAGGTTTATGCTTACATACGGGGATGGAGTAGGAGATGTAAACATTAATTCTTTAGTCAAATTCCATGAATCGCATGGAAAATTGGCAACTATGACAGCTGTACAACCTTCTGGCCGTTTTGGAGCGTTGAGAATAAACAACGATAAAAAAGTTGAAAGCTTTGTCGAAAAACCTGCTGGAGACGGAGCTTGGATTAATGGAGGTTTTTTTGTTTTAGAACCTCAGGTAATAGATTATATTAAAGACGATAGTACTACCTGGGAAAGAGAACCCTTGGAAAACTTAACAAAAGAAAGTCAATTATTTGCGTATAAGCATGAAGGCTTTTGGAAACCGATGGATACGTTAAGAGACAAAATCGAATTGGAAAGATTATGGAGTACAAAAGAAGCGCCGTGGAAGGTATGGTAAATTGAATGGTATAGAAAAAGATTAGGAGAGGAAAAAGGTGTTTGATAATTTCTTTAAAAACAAAAAAATATTATTAACTGGACATACTGGTTTTAAAGGAAGTTGGCTAACTGCATGGCTATTAAAATTAGGTGCAGAGGTTTGTGGCCTCGCTTTAGAACCTAATACTAATCCAAGTATGTTTAATATTTTAAAATTAGAAAACAAAATTGAGCACAATATAGGAGATATAAGAAACTCCTTAGAAATAGAAAAAGTTGTAGCTGAGTGTCAACCAGAGATAGTTTTTCATTTGGCAGCTCAACCGCTAGTTAGGGTATCGTATGAAGAGCCGAAATTTACTTATGAAACGAATGTAATTGGGACACTTAATCTTTTTGAGGCAATAAGAAAAGTTGACAGTGTAAAAACTATAATAAATGTAACATCGGACAAATGCTATGAAAACAAAGAATGGGTGTGGGGGTATAGGGAAGATGAACCTATGGGAGGCTATGACCCTTACTCTTCAAGTAAAGGTTGTGTAGAACTTTTAAGTTCTTCCTATAGAAGAAGTTTTTTTGAGAAAAGAAATATAAATTTATCAACTGCAAGAGCAGGAAATGTTATTGGTGGGGGAGATTGGGCAAAAGATAGATTGATACCTGATGTAGTAAGAGCACTCTCCAAAAATCAAGAAATAAAGATTAGAAATCCTCGAGCTATAAGACCATGGCAACATGTTCTTGAACCTTTATATGGTTATCTTTTATTAGCAAAGAAAACATATGAGAAAAATCAATTTGTAGGCGCATGGAATTTTGGACCGTACGATTCAGACATTTTAACAGTTGAAGAAGTGGTGAAATTAGCAATCAAAAAATGGGGAAAAGGAAGTTACATCGAAGAAAAAAATATTGAAGAGCCTCATGAGGCAATGATGTTGAAGTTGGATATTAGTAAAGCGAGATACTATTTAAAATGGGAACCTACTTACAACTCTATACAAGCAATAGAAAAAACAATAGAGTGGTACAAAAATTATTTTGAAAACATGTCAGATATGTTTGAGTACACGAAAAAACAAATAGAAGAATTTGAAAATGAAGAGAGAAACAAAAAATAAAATCTAACAAAATTAATGCAAATAAAGTAATATAAAAAGCCAAAATTATTTAAATTCTTATCAAGTGAGGTAATAAATAAAAATGGGAAAAAAGGTAGTAATATTAGGAGCTGGCATCAGTGGACTTTCAACAGGGTATCATTTAAAATTAAAGGGAATAGATTCTTTAATTCTTGAAAGAAATGAAAGTTATGGTGGGTTATGTGATAATTTTACAATTGATGGATTTAGGTTTGACAAGTTTGTTCACTTTTCATTTACAAAAAACAAATACGTTATGAACCTATTTAAACAATCTACAGATTATTATGAACATCCGCCCTTGTCTTCCAATTATTATAAGGGGGTTTGGTTAAAACATCCTGTTCAAAACAATCTATACCCTCTTCCCGCTAAGGAAAAAGTAAAAATCATAATGGACTTTATAAATTCACCTAAATACGAAAAAATCAAAAATTATCAGGAATGGTTAAGGGCATCATATGGCGTTTATTTTTCTGAAAATTTCCCAGAGGTGTATACAAGAAAATATTGGACGGTAGAAGCTAAAAAAATGAACACCGATTGGATATCGAATCGAATGTATAGACCGAGCTTAGAAGAAATTTTATACGGTGCTATGTCTCAAGAAACGCCAAATGTTTACTATGCTTCTGAAATGAGATATCCAAAAAAAGGTGGTTACAAATCTTTTCTCGGGTATATAAGGAATTTTAATAATATTGAATTCAATAAAGAAGTAGTGAAAATAGATTTAAAAAATAAAATTATATTTTTAAGTGATGGAACAACTGAAAAATATGATATCCTTGTTTCAAGCATTCCTTTACCTGAAATAATAAAGATGAGTTTGAACGTTCCACAAGAAATTTTACAAGCCAGCCAGAAACTTTCCTTCACTTCAGGTGCATTAGTTTCTTTAGGCTTAAAAAAAATTAAACCAACTAAAGACTTATGGCTTTATTTTTATGACGAAGACATCTTTCCAGCACGAATATATTTTCCACACTTAAAATCACCTGATAATGTTCCAGAAGGTTATTATTCTTTGCAAGCTGAGACTTACTTTTCGGCTTATAAACCTCTAAATATGGATGACACAGCAATTTTAGATAAAACCATAAAACAACTTAGCGATGTAGGATTGTTTGATAAAGAAGATGTGATTGTGAAAGATATTAGGAAAGAAAAATATGCGAATATAATATACGATCACAATATTCATGAATCAAGAAAAACTATACATAACTTCTTAAAAAGCAACAATATATTTTATGTAGGAAGATTTGGTCAGTGGGCTTATTTATGGAGTGATCAAAGTCTAGTTTCAGGTAAAATTGTTGCAGATAAAATTTCAAAAATTTTTGTATAAAGGGGCATACAAAAATGAATATAGTTGTTACCGGAGGAGCAGGATTTATTGGAAGGAACTTAATAAAGGCTTTATTGAAACTTGGTCATAATATTACTGTAATTTATAGAGAAACCATTCCATTTGAATTTAACGGAAAGGTTCAGTTGGTTAAGTATTCGGGTAATTACCTTGACTTGGAGAAAAATTTAACAGACAAACATATAGATATAGTTATACATTTAGCTACTTATTTTACATCAAGTCATAAAACTGAAGAAATTTTAAGACTTTTAGATTCAAATATTTGTTTTGGGACTTATTTATTGGAATTTATGAAAAATCATAATATTAAAAATTTTATTAACACTACTACTTTTGCAACCTCTATTGATGAAAGCTCTTACAATCCACAGAATCTATATAGCGCTACAAAAAAAGCATTTGAAGATATCCTAATATATTATGCCCGGGCAGAAAAAATAAAGGTCATAAATTTAGAATTGTCAGATACTTACGGCCCGGGTGATACGAGACCGAAATTTTTAAATCTCTTGTTAAAGGCAATAATAAACAACGAAGAATTCAATATGTCACCAGGGGAACAGGAAGTTTGTTATATTCATGTAAAAGATGTTATAAATGCTTATTTGAAAGCTATGGACTTGTTAATTCAAGGCACTGAAGAACAATATGCTAGTTATTCTGTATATGGACCAAAAGTAATGACGCTAAACAAATTGGTAGAAGATGTGCAAACAATTCTAGGGAAGAAAATAAAAGTAAATAAAGGATTCTATCCATATAGGAAAAGAGAAGTAATGCAATATTTTCCTAAATATCCAAAATTACCCGGTTGGCAGCCTCAAGTTAGTTTAAAAGAAGGAATACTCGAATTAGTAGAGGAGGGGAAAAATAATGAGAATCATACAGACGAATATTGAAGGTTTGTTTGTTTTTGAAAATTTGCCTAATTTCTCCGATTTACGTGGAAGATTATTTAAACCTTTTAGCTACTCTTTTTTTGTGGAAAATGAAGATATAAATACTCAGATAAAAGAAGTTTGGTTTACCTTTTCTCATCAAGGGGTTATAAGGGGAATGCATCTACAAATAGGAGAATTTGCATGTGAAAAAATTGTTTCTGTGATCCAAGGTGGAGTGCAAGACGTTGTTCTTGATTTGAGAAAGGATTCAAAAACTTTTAAGGAAGTTTTTGAAGTAACGCTAAATGAAAATGAAAATGCTATTTATATTCCAAAAGGTTGTGCTCATGGTTACAAGGTTCTTAGGGATTATACAATTACTATGTATATGGCAACAGATATACATTCTAATGACAATGATGTTGGGGTAAAATGGGATAGTTTTGGGTATGATTGGGGGATTAAAAATCCCATCTTATCTACTAAAGATGAATCTTTACCGTCTTTAGAAGAATTTTTGAAAAGATATAAAATTTAAATATATTAAATATAATAGAACAAATAATCTTTAATGTGAGTTTTAAAAACAATCTACTCATAAAAATAAAATTAGGTTCCAACACGAAAATATTGGGTAATTAAGCTGGAGTTAAATTCAGTTTACCAAGGGCAACAAAGATAAACAAAAAATACTTAGCTGCATAAGAAGGTTTTTTGTAATCGAACATCTTTTTAAACTCAAGTACCAATCCGTAGGCTTGAACTGTGTCAAGATGTTGATATTCCATCAATTCATCGAGTCTGGTTTTATCTTTCTTGGTAAGGTTGTTAGGATTTTTTAATAGCAAGTATTTTGTCCTTTTGAGTATTTCATGGTACCCTTTATTCTCTCTGGCTCTCACTTTATCAAGTTGGACACTTAATACATTAAGCACATGGAATTTGTCAAATATTATCTTTGCTTTTGGGAAATGTTTCCTTGCTCCAGCTTTGAAAGGTACCGACATATTCTTTGAAACGTAAAAGTCTAATATTCTCCACAATCTATTTTGGGTTATATTATACTTTTTAGCCATCTCGGCAACCGTCATGTGGTTGTACAACTCGAGGATAAAAGCTTCAAACAACAAGGTGAATCCAGAGTTTTTTCGATCGCAAGGAACCTCTACAATCTTTGTCCCATCATCTGTTTTTATCCTAGCTACCCTAGCATGTATGTATGTTTCATATTGGAATAGGTTTAAGTGTCTCCAACTTCTTTGAACCGTATCGTATGCGCTGTAATATTTACCGTTGTATTCAAACTTTGCACCTTTTTTGAAATCCACATATATGTTGATTGTATTTCCTTGTTGTTCTATCTTTGCTATGTACCATGGCTCTGTTATATTCAGTATCTGTTCAAAGAATTTGGGTAGCTCTTTTCTCATCTGGTATCACTCCTTATGTATTTTGTGTTTTCTTATCTGATACCAGATTATTTAATCATTTGTTCATATTTCATTTTTTCTACCCACACTTTTTGGAAGAGAACCTAAAATATTCCCTTTTATTACTAAAGAAAGAATTCAAGGTTTTCCAAACAGAAGAATTGAAATTGAAGATATTATGAGTAATATTGTGCAGGGTGATAATTATAGTTTTTATATTTGTGGTAACGATGAATTTGTTGAAAAATATGCCATGGGGCTCAAAACGAAAAATATAGATACTATTTATACAGAAAGTTGGGATAAGAGTTTTATTCAATAGTAGAGAATTTCCATGCTATTGTTAATCGCATATTCACTTGCTTCATCATGAGTTACCTAATTTCAGATTTATATTTTCGCTAACAATGATGACAAAAAAAGTTAGGCTACGAACCAGAAACAAAGTTTGAAGAAGGGATAAAAAGAACGATAGATTGGTACCTTGAAAACAAAGGATGAATGGAGATAGAAATTCAGCTTCTTGATAGATATACTTGGGATTCGACAAGCAGGAGAAAGTTTCAGTATTTGGTTAGCTATAGCAACAGTCTGATTGATGGTAGTTATTTAAGAAAAAAAGCTATGGGCTTTTCGTGGAGGAGTATTGTAGAAAGAGAAATAGAGGTTTATAACGAAGTCTTAAATAAATTTGGAGGAAGTAATGCCTAAAGAAAGAGAGTTTATTAAATCTTTTTTTCAATTTTCAATAGGTCAATGGATAGCTGCTTTGATTTCTTTCATCACTACCCCTATTACCACTTGGCTTATAATCCCAGAAGAGTTTGGTAAGGCGTCGATGTTTACCCTCGCTTTCAATTTACTTCTCAACGTTGCACTTCTTGGAGCAGATCTGAGCTTTATTAGGATGTTTTATGAAAAGCCTGAGGATAAGAGAAGAGATTTGCTTTGGGATTCTTTGCTGCCGAGTTTGAGTATAGGTGTTGTGGTTTTTTTTGTAATCGGTATTTTTTGGAGAGAGCTGTCTTTCGTTCTTTTTGGAGATTATAATCATTTTCTTCCGATTTTTTTGTTGGGGGTTACTATATTAGTTGGTATTTTAGAGAGATTTTCCACTTTGGCTGTTCAGATGAAAAAAAGAGGTATCGCTTTTTCTACGTTGAGGGTAGTAAACGGAGTAACAAATGCGGTTTTTACGATTTTATACGCCCTATTCGTTTCAAGAAGTTTTTATGCCGTTATCGTTGGTTTGTTTTTTTCTCATGTAGTTACCGCTATATTAGCGATCTTTTTTGAAAGAGAATTGTGGTTTGGTAAGTTCAAGATTGATTTTAAATCGATAAAAGCGATTGTTAGATACGGTCTTCCTTTTGTTCCTACTTCTCTAATCATTTGGTTTTTTCAATCGATAGATAGGTTGGCACTAAGAAATTATTCTGATTTTACAGAAATAGGTTTGTATTCTGCTGCTTTCAAAGTGGTTTCAGTGATGAGCTTAATTCAAGCAGGGTTTACTACGTTTTGGATTCCTGTTGCTTATGAAAGTTATGAAAAAGATCCCCAGAGTAAGGGAATTTTTGAGAAGGCCTCCGTGTTTATGGCAGCTGCGATGTTTGTGTTTGGATTGCTTATAGTTGTGTTTAAAGATGTGATATTTTTGCTTTTAGAAAGTTCTTATAGGCAGGCTGCTGGGATTAGTTCTTTTTTGATTTTGATGCCTATTATGGGAACTGTTGACTATGTCACTCGCCAAGGGATAAGTTTTAAAAAGAAAACCTATTGGCATACAGTAAGAGCAATTATATCTGCTGGTGTTAATGTATTTGGGAATTTGATGCTTGTTCCTGTATATGGTGCAAAAGGTGCAGCTCTTTCCACAGGACTCTCTTACATTGTTTACTTTTCAATAAGTACATATATTTCCCAAAAACTGTATCCGGTGAATTACCATTTGGGTAAATTTTATATTAGTACCTTTGTTTTTGTGGTCGTTGCTTTTATAAACGCTTTTGTTCCTAATATGGTTTTTCAAGTTGTGTCTGCTGTTTTGGGTTTAGTTGTTGTGATGTTCGTGTATAGAGAACAGGTGAAATATGTGTTTGATTTAGGGATTGATTTGATGAAGGAAGTGAAGGGAAGGGTTGTTAGTAGGTGAGAGGGTTATTGGTAGGGCTTCGCCCTGTCACCTTTCAAAAGTTAATTGTTTTGATGTAAATGCGCTTAGTCTTTGTTAACGCCCTTTCGTTTGGCTCTGCACCCCACAATTGGCCTTTATGAGGTTTGCTTCTTCATTCCACAACTCACCCACAAGGAAAGAGAGCTTTACCCGTTTTTCTCAGTTCGTACCTATGCACATACTAAACGTACGTGTTTTTTCTATATATAGTAGTTTTGTATTGTTTAAGATTTGAGCTAAGGTGTCGCGTGTTATGATAGAGCGGTTATATAAAATTCCATTTGCAAAAGAGGAAAAGAGAATGTTTGAAACCGATCAACCAATTGAATCTTGGAGAGATGATATTTTAGGCAGAACTTCATTTGCTCAAGCCGTTGGTGAAGCCATTCTTAGTTATAAATAAAAAGATAGTATCGTAAGATGATTGGAAAAGGATTCTAATATAATTCAAAGAGCCTTCTAGAAAAAACAGGGTGCAATTCCTAAACTGGGTATGGCAAGTGGCATTGTATCATTTTTGTCTAGAAATACTATTAGTAAGGAAGAAAAAAGAAGTATTTTAAGTTTTAGTTTACTTTTATCTGGGGTCTTAAGTTTAATCGTCATTGTTGTTAGTTATCTTAATAAGATTCTCATTGCCTTTGTTGTTCACTGGTGTGGTATCGATCATCACTCATAATGTTGATCAGTACATGATTGGGTATATGAGAGGGGCAACTGAGGTGGGTATTTACAGGATAGCCTTACAGTTTGGTACATTTTCCAGTATGGCTTTGATAGCTGTGAACACCGTTTTCGCACCCCTCATTTCCAATCTTTTTCACGATAACAGAATTAGTGATCTATCTAATATGTATAAATTAACTACGAAATGGATTACCGCGATAAATCTGATGATATTCGGGATGATACTGGTTTTTTCTGAAGACATCATGCATCTTGCAGGAGAAGAATTTATGGCAGGTTCCGTTGCTTTGATCTTGGTGTGTCTTGGCCAGATTATCAACTCAATAGTTGGTTCTGTAGGAATGCTAAATATTATGACAGGACATCCTCAGTTGAATTTAATTGCAAGTGGTATTGGTATGACTAGTAATGTGGCTCTAAATTTGCTTTTGATAAAGCCGTTAGGTGTCAACGGAGCTGCTATCGCAACAGCAGTTTCTCTAGGGACACAAAATATAATAAATTTCATTTTTATGTACAAGAACTTAAAGATTCATCCGTATGACAAGAGTTATATTTCTTTGTTTGGAGTTTTAGCCTTATCTACTGTCACTGTTTTTATTTTGTCTAGTTTTATGGATATTAATTATCTACTTAGGCTTATTATTTGTGGGATTGTATACAGTGCTTTATTCGTATTTTTGGTGTTTAAATTTGTAATGAGTGAGTATGAGGTAAATACTTTAAAAAGAGAAGTTAAGAAAGTTTTCAAAAAAGCTTAGGGGTTGATTAAATGGAGAAGTATCAAGAAAAAGCGAATTATCTTAAGTCTTTGGTTATCGAAGCTGGGAAGGCGATAATGGAGGTATATGAAAGGGAGTTCGATGTTGAATTAAAAGAGGATAATTCGCCTCTGACCGAGGCAGATAAGAAGTCAAATTCTATTATAGTCAATAGACTTAGAGAGGTTTTTACCAATTATGCTGTTCTTTCTGAAGAGTCAAAAGATGACAAAAGTAGGTTAAATAACAACTTTTGTTTTATAGTTGACCCTTTGGATGGTACCAAAGAGTTTATAAAACAAAACGGGCAATTTACAGTTAATATAGCCCTTTGTTATAAAAAAAGGCCTATTTTGGGGGTTGTTTATGCACCTGCAATTAAAAAACTTTATTATGCCTTTAGAGGTGAAGGGGCATATTTAGAAGATGTTGAAAGCCGTGAAGTGAAAAGGCTTAAAGTTACGGATAAAACAAACAATCTGATCATAGTAGCCAGTAAATCTCACTCTTCTCAGAAGGAGAAGGAGCTTATAGAAGAGCACAAAGAGCTTATCAGTGATGTGATATATGCCGGAAGTTCACTCAAGGGTTGTATGGTAGCAGAGGGTAAAGCGGATGTTTATTATCGCTTTGGGCTTACTTCCGAGTGGGATACAGCCGCTATGCACTGCATAGTCGAAGAATCTGGAGGGATATTCAGGCAGTTGGATGGTTCAGAAATGTTGTACAATAGAGAAAGCGTTCTCAACGAAAAAGGTTTTTATGTTGTGAATAGAGAAGAAAATATCTGGGTTTAAGTAGGAAGGAGTAAAATGTTCGATATAGCGTTGATACCTTTATTGGCAGCAATATTCTTGGCAATAAATATGGGAGGAAGCGGGATAGCAGCCGCTTTTTCCTCTTCTTATGGGGCGAACTTGATTAGAAAAGATTTGATCCCAGGTTTGTTTGGCGCCTTTGTGTTGATGGGGGCGTTATTTTCAGGGGAGAAGGTAACTCAGACCATTGGTACTGGAATAGTTCCTGAATCTTATTTCACGTTAGCTGTGACAACGATTTTATTGATTTCTGTTGGGATCTCTATTCTTCTTGCGAACCTTTTGAGGGTTCCTCAATCTACTAGCCAATCAACCGTATTTGCCCTTATGGGTATTGGAATTTATCTATCTGATATCAATACCGAAAAACTTTTATTCCAAATTGTGCCTGCGTGGTTTTATTTGCCTTTTTTCTCTTTTTTGTTCACCTTTATTCTGGGAAAGTTTATATACAAGCCTATTAGGAAGAAAACGTTCATCAACTTCAATTTGATTAAAGATCATCCCGTTATTAAATATTCCGTTATTTTTAGTTCTTGTTATGTTGCATACGCTATAGGGGCTAACAATGTAGCCAACGCAAGTGGAACGATCTTTTCTTTGTTGTACAACACCATGGGTGAGGCTGTAGATGGTGCTTTTTTGTTTATTATAGTGACTTTATTGATTGCTCCATGGTTTGGAATCGGGGGTTCTATATTTAGTACCCGTGTGTTAGAAACAACGGGGAAGAACATCATAGAATTTGGACCGTTGGGGGCCCTGTCTATTTCAGTGATAACCGGAACTTTGTTGATTTTAGCTTCCGTGTATGGTGGAATTCCAGTCGCCTTGGCACAACTTAATGTAGGTGCGATACTTGGATTGGGGGTGTACAAAGAAGGACTTAGAAATACTTTTAATAAAAAAACGGTGAAAAGAATACTGATTGTTTGGGTCGTTTCACCTATTATTGCGTTTGTGATTTCATATTTATTGATGAGTATTTATATGGGATGAGCTTTGGATCGATTAATTTTAGGATCTTTAAACTGTTAAAATTTTAACTTGACTTTACCCTCCGATCAGAGTATAATACTCTAAATAGAGTGTTATGAGGAGGGGTAGTGGATGGAGACTTTCTGGTTTTTTGTAATCGTTGGATTTTTGGCTCAAGTGGTTGATGGGGCATTAGGGATGGCTTACGGGACTGTTTCAAACGCTCTTTTGCTTACTGCAGGTGTGGCCCCTGCGATATCAAGTGCCTCTGTTCATTTTGCTGAAATTTTCACCACCCTTATATCAGGATACTCTCATCTTAAGTTTGGTAATGTTGATAAAAGCCTTTTTAAAAAGCTTGTGATACCAGGTATCATCGGTGGAATTACTGGAGCGTATATATTATCTAACATTGACGGAAGCAAAATTGAACCTTTTATCGGGATCTATTTGTTGATAATGGGTTTAAGAATTTTATTTAAAGTATTTACTATTAACAAACCTTCAAAAGAAAAAATAACGAAAAGAAGGCATTACTCTATCTTAGGATTAGTGGGAGGCTTTTTTGATGCCATTGGTGGTGGAGGATGGGGACCAATTGTTACTTCTACTTTAGTGTCTGATGGCAAGCACCCTGGAAAAACAGTTGGTTCTGTCAACGCTGCAGAGTTTTTTGTGACTGTCTCTGAAGTAGCTACCTTCATTACTTTATTGGCACAGTTTAATTGGCAAGTGATTATAGGATTGATTGTTGGTGGTGTTATAGCAGCTCCCATGGCTGCTTTTATGACCAAAAAGATTCCTACAAAAGTACTGATGGTTTCATTGGGGTGTATAATAACCATATTAAGTATAAGAATGATTGTGTAGTGAATTTTAACTTAGACATTTTAGAAATTTAGATAATTTTCAACAATAAAATTATGATTTTAAAAGGGTTACAGGGCGGAGTCCTCCCCCAAACTATGGGGCGGGCTGCGGGGTGAAAGGGCAAAGACCCTTTTATCCTTAAGGGTGGGCAGCGGGCCAAAGCCATACTCTTTTATCCTTAAGGGTGGGGAGCGGGGGAAGGGCGCTAAAACAAGCTTTAAAGTTTTTAAAGACAGTAAGCTTTTGGGAGGTATAAAAGTGGAAAGAAAAAAGAGTGAAAATGTAGTATGGCATGCTGGAAAGGTAAAAAAAGAAGACAGAGAAAAACTTTTAGGACAAAAGGGAGTAATCCTTTGGTTTACGGGGTTATCTGGATCTGGAAAATCTACTATAGCACATGATTTGGAAGAAAGATTGTTAAAAATGGGAAAGTTGTCGTATGTTTTAGATGGAGATAACATCAGACATGGTTTAAATGGTGATTTAGGATTTTCTCCAGAAGATAGAGAGGAAAATATTAGAAGGATAGGCGAGGTTGCAAAATTATTTGCAGATCTTGGGATAATTACAATGACAGCATTCATTTCTCCATACAAAAAAGACAGGCAGAGGGTAAGAGAGTTAGTAAAAGATGGAGAATTTATAGAGATATACGTAAAATGCCCAATTGATGAATTAAAAAACAGAGACCCAAAGGGTATGTACGAAAAAGCTATTAAAGGAGAAATAAAAAATTTTACAGGGATTTCAGCTCCCTACGAAGAACCAGAGAATCCCGAATTAATTTTGAACACTGATGTAGAAAGCGTAGAAGAATCGGTTGAAAAGGTTATTGAATATTTAAAAAACAATGATATCATTTGAATAAATCGGGTGGGGAGCGGGGGAAGGGCGCTAAAACAGTTTTATGAATAAAACCTATGGAGGTCTGAAAAATGATTGAGCCACATGGTGGGAAATTGGTCAACAAAATAGCTACTGAAGAAGAAAAGAAAGAATGGTTAAATAAGTCGAAAGAGTTGAAAAGTATAAGCGTAACTTATTTTGATCTATCTGAGTTAGAAAACATTGCGACTGGTCTATTCAGCCCCTTAGAAGGGTTTATGACAAAAGAAGATTACGATTCTGTTTTAAACAACATGAGGTTATCTAACGGAACGGTATGGTCTATTCCAATAATTTTATCGGTAAAAAAAGAGATTGCGGACGAATTAAAAGTGGGAGAAGATGTATTGATAAAGAACCAAGAAGATTCAAAAGAGTACGCTATACTACATCTTCAAGAAAAGTACGAAAGAAGGAAAGAAGAAGAGGCGTTGAAGGTTTACAAAACGCAAGACAAAGCCCACCCTGGGGTGAAGTTTCTCTACGAGCAAGGAGAAATAGCATTAGGTGGGGAGATTACCTTACTCAACAGAATAGAGCATGAAAACTTTCAAGAGTTCAGATTCGACCCAAAAGATACAAGAAAGATATTCTCTGAAAAAGGTTGGAAAACGATAGTAGCCTTTCAAACGAGAAATCCCATACACAGGGCACACGAGTATTTACAAAAAACAGCGCTTGAAATCGTCGATGGTTTGTTCTTAAACCCGTTGGTGGGGAAAACCAAAGATGAAGACATCCCCTCCGATGTGAGGATGAAATCCTACGAAGTTATACTGGACAAGTATTACCCAAAAGAAAGGGTATTTTTAGGGGTGTTTCCTGTTAACATGAGATACGCAGGACCAAAAGAAGCGATCTTTCATGCGATATGTAGAAAGAATTATGGATGTACACATTTTATTGTAGGAAGAGACCATGCAGGTGTTGGAGATTACTATGGAACTTATGAAGCTCAAGAGATATTTGACCAGTTTAAACCCGAAGAGATAGGGATAGTACCGCTAAAATTTGAACATGCATTTTATTGCAAAAAATGTGAAAACATGGCAACGGCAAAAACATGTCCACACGGAAAAGAAGACCATGTGTTCCTCAGTGGAACAAAGGTAAGGGAGATGCTTTCAAAAGGAGAAAAACCACCAAAAGAGTTCACAAGAGCCGAGGTTGCAGAAATACTAATGGAATACTATATGAACAAATGATTTAGTTATTTTTTAGATAAAATATTAGATTGTTGGGAAATATACAAGGCGTCTGTATAAGGCGTCTTTTTTATTGGTTGAGTCTTTATGTTTTCGACTGTGGAACAAAGATTGGCAAATTCTGTGGATTTTTGATCTATGTTTAGATTAGTAAGTGAAGGTGCAATGTAAGGAGAAAATTTGTTGTTAATTATGTAGTAGAGAGATAAAATTTTTTTGAGAAAGGATATGAGAGTTATGATTAAAAAAATAGGAAAAATGTTATTAAAATAGCTATAGGATACTTTTATTGGATACTTGTACTTTTTTGGAGAACAGTTGAAAAATTTAAAAGAAGGTAAAATATTCAAATGTCTCTTCGAAATATCGGTTTTTTTATAGTTATTGTAGATTGATAATTATTTGATTGAGTTTTTAATTAATCTTTAGATAGGTATTATAGAGGAACTTTTTTCCACTAAAAACTGATTATTAAGATTGAATTTATACCCAATCTTTTCATTACCATATAGTATAATCTAATGCGGGATCATATTTCCCCCCCACTTTAGTATTGTTTGAGAATCCGCCTTAATCCTTAGACCTCTTCTAGGGCGTTTCCTTCTCATACGGCCTTGAAAGGACAATCAAGTATTGGTCCTTTAAATTTTGCAAATTCTAATGGTATAAGGTTTAACCCAATAAAATATAAACATCAATCAATTTGCATAGAATGCACTATAGATAACAAAAATGGTTTATCTACAGGAACATGGAATTAGTTATTAGTGGTGATAATATGGATGCTGATATGGTATTTTCAATGAAGAATTCTGACCATAATAAAATTTATGTTGTTAGAGATAATAAAATACTTTTTCGATTAAAAATTAAAGAACCAGATAAAGACAAATATGATTCTTATGACGGGGAATTAGATATAATGATGGATGGAATCAAAAATCATCCTTTTGATAATTTGTATTATCAAAAAGATAATCACAAAGAAAAATTCGAAAAATCGATATATAAGGTATCTTGGCATGGATTTAGCTATAATCAAAATGGAAATATAAAAATGCCAGTTATAAATCTCAAAAACCAAAAAAATCAAAAAGATTCAGGAATAAGACATGAAGGTAAAATTAAAAGCGATAAATTGTTTCCATTTCCAATTTGTAGCTTGTACATTCCTAAAAATTTTTTTGATAATTCAATAAAATTTCAAAAAATTCAAGAGGGAATACCCAAAGACAATATAATTAATGTAAAAAAGATGTTTTTTCTAGGATTGATTTTTTTATTTTGCCAAAAAATTATAGTGCAAAAGACTTTTTTATGACATCGGCGAGTTTGTTATATTTAATTTCAGATAATACTTTATTTTCTAGAGAATATCATGGTGAAGTTAGAAAACTGAAAAAATATCATCCATACAAATCTTTAAAAATTATCGATCATGATATTCTTTATAGAATAGTAGAAAATGAAGAAACATATTTACCTGAGTTGGATAATACATATAGCCTATTTATACATAATCCAAATAATTCTTTTGAAGTGCTATATAATAGACTAGCAATGATAGGGGAAGATAGATATTTTCTAAGAGACGAACATGATAAAGAATTAGAAAGAATAAAAAATATAGATAAAAGCAATGATTAAAAAATTAAAAAGCAGACGATTTGAACAAAGAATTTTACGATTTTTGTATTTTAACAAACACAAAAGTCAAAGAGCGATAGGAATACAAGCATGTAGAAAAGGAAAACAAATGGAATATTGTTTAGGTTGCCAAACTAAAGGAGGTTTATAAAATGATAGAATCAGAGATGAGAAAATTAGATCCTGAAGAATTAATCAATTTGTCTGAAACGAACACTTCTGACTTTCGTTGGAATCGTTCTAATATTTATAAAGTTGCATTTGAAAAATATGAGAAAAGTGGTGAGAAAGATAAAGCTGAAGATTTAAGGAAAGAAATATTGATTTTCGATCTTTCTACACATAACTCTCCAGAAAAAAGATTTGATTCTCTGATGAGTGGAACTACTGATAATGGAGAAGAATGGAAATATCCTGATTTAGAAAAGCATTTCCCCAAAGAAGCTATTGAGTACTATAAAAACAGGGCGAATGTTACTAATAATCCCATATTAAAAGCTAGATATAGTGATGTTATATGGGAACTTGATAGAGATGTTGATTATGCTCGTTTGGCTGTAAGTGCCTATCTTGATTGTTGTCCAATTTATTTTACTAACGAATGGGATCATGAACTCGCTGACTCCCTGGGTAGAGCCATCGCAATCGCTTCAATGATAAAAGACCAGAGCTTAATAGATAAAAGTTTGAAAAAGCATTACGAATTCATAAAACAATTGGTAGAAAAAAGAAGATTCCGATATTTGCTTGAAATAATTGAGTCAATTTTGAATTGGGAAAGAAAGATAGGAGATCAAATAGATTACGAATATCTTATTTCAATAATAGAAGCTGCTATTACTGATTATGTTCTAAATATTCCAGATAGTTTTCATTTACAGCGAAGTTTTTTGGAGCTATTAGTAAAAATATGGCAAATTAGAAAAAATGAAGATGAACGCCAAAAAATAAAAATCAGAATTGCTGAGTCTTTTATCGAAGAAGCTGAGTGGAAAAAAGTGAATTATCCCAACGGGGACATGGTTGCTACAAGCTTTTATGAAAAAGCACTGCAAGCATATATGGATTTAGGTAATTTTCCTGAAAAAGTGCAGGAATTAAAAGTCAAAATACAAGAAACGAATGAGGCTGCATTGAAAACAGAATATGAAACAATAACTGCAAAGGTAAGACTACCAAGAGAGGAAACAGATGAATATTTAAGAATGTATGAAGGACGTGAGACAATAGAAATATTCAAAATAATGGGTTTAGATATGAACCTTATTCCTTCATATGAGAAAGCGCAACAGGAAGCAATCGAGCTGGCAAAGCAATCTGTTTTTCACCATATTGCTCCATTATCACTAATGAAAGGAAATATTTCTGTTAAACATATTTCTGAAGAAGGTGAAAAATTGGAATATGAAACGATACTAAATTTTCAAATGAGATACCGAATAATCGCTTCTATGTTATTAAGTGAAATATTTACATTACTTGAAAAAGAACATCCAAAATATATTGATTCTTTGACTCAATATTTATCATCATCTGAAATAATAGATGACAAGAGAATAGAAATTATTCAACACGGTCTTCGGGCTTACGAAAAGAAAGAATATGTAGCTGCTATTCACATTTTAGTATTTCAAATTGAAGGGGTACTGAGGGATTTACTGGGGAAACTTGGTTTATCAACATTTTCTTATAAAAATAATGAGAAGCGTAAAAGAGTGCTTTCTGATATTTTAGCAACTTTATCTCAAATAGAAGGGATAGATAAAGACTTTTTGAAATTTATTGAGATATTTCTTAGTGATATTAGAGGAGACAATTATCGAAATGAGATTGCTCACGGACTTTTGTCATTAGAAGATTTTACGAAAGAAAACGCTCAACTACTACTCTTGGTCTTAATACAATTAGCTTCATATAGTATCGATAAAAAGGATAAATAGACATTTTAAAAATAGAAAAATGTTGAAAATGAGAGTAGGTTTTTCCTGAGTTTGACAGTTACAAAAACGTAAGAATTCTAAAACAGGCATGAATAATTGCAAAAAAGCGTTTTTTACTTTCTCTGTTTTTCAAAAGTGTCACTACATGCCTTTCTTTTCCTTTGTTTATCAGTATTTTAGTCTTACGCTTTTACTTTGCTTCTTTCTAATCCTTTATTTTCCTCATTTTTCCCTGTAGTTTTAGTTTCACTATGAATTCCTCATATGGGGTTACCACTTTTGGAATTTGGTATATTAAGTATGGTTCTATCACGAAAATAGTGGGTAATTAAGCTGGAGTTAAATTGAGTTTACCAACGGCAATAAAGAAAAATAGTCCCCAATTGATACCAGATTATTTAATCATTTGTTCATATTTCATTTTTCTACCTGCACTTTTTGGAAGAGAAACAAGAAATATTGTATATTTTAAAAAAACTGATTTCCACCACAACTACTTTTAACAGTTATGCTCAAATTAATTGTTTTTTATTCCCATATAGTAAAGGTAAATCAATTTCTTTAATCCGTATCCCTGTACCATGATTTCTTATAGTATTATTTTCTTTAATATGCATTCTGAAATCTATTTTGACTATTGATTTTTCTAATGCATCTATAAAATTATCTGTTAATGGATTATACAGCATATAAGCCTCATTGAAATGAAATTGCTCTATTTTATCTACCTTTTTAGTATCAGCTAATACAAATAATACCATCCCTAATTTATTTAAAAATTTTCCGACTAAACTATAAATACTCCACAAAGCTAATAACTTATTTCTTTTATCCAACAACTCTAGAGATTGATTATCTTTTCGTACTTTAATTATCAATCCTTGATTGTTATAACTATCACTCGATACCGTACAATATATTGATTTTCTTCCGTTCTTATCAATATATCCATACTGTTCTATAAAATCGATCGTACGTATTTGCCAAACACCTCTGTTAAATGTAAACAATGTAATAAGAGAGTTCGAGTCTCTTCTTGCAGCTTTGATTTCTATCCTCCCACCAAGATCAGGCACAGGTATATTTGTTTCCGTCAATCCTAAAAGGGATTCCAAAGTAAACCCAATCCCTGTAGGTCCTTTCCTTAATGATGGTACGTATCCCATGTTTTTTATATCATCTAATTTCTTTTTTAATTCTGTCTGTGTCATTTGTCACCTCCTGCAAACAACTATGTATTCCTTTCTCATAGTTGAAGACTTAAATCCCTGTATATTAGTAGGAGAGTTCAATAATGGCATTCTCTTATTACTAATTTCTCTTACTAAAATATCTGTACATTCCAATCCCAACGAAGTAAATAATTCAGCGGTTATATAGTCCATTGGAATCTCTATATCAGCTACTCTCCTATTCCCTACAATAAAACAAACAGTTGCGTGCTCACTTAAAATATTAACTATTTGTTCGGAACTTAAATACAAATCATAAAAGAAACTATAAACTTCTTTAGCCCTTACTGGGGTTTTACTTTGGATCTTTTCTAATACAGTATTTAACTTTTTAGATGGTAACGAGATATAATCAACTTTTTTACCACCTAAACTTTCTTTGTCTAAAGATAAATCGGCGTCTCCAAATGGGTTTAAGCCTTTTATCCAATCAAGAGAAAAACTTGAGAATTGTCCATAAGCGACAGTTGTACGGCTATCACCATAAGGCGGCGACGTTATAACTAAATCTATTTTTTCATCAAATGGCATAGGTTTCCTTGTGTCATGTAGGTATAAATAAAACTGTCCATCGGGTATTTTGTATTTTTGTACTATCTCAACATATTCTTTAAATAATTGAACAAATGTATTTAACGCATCTGGTTTATATACTTTTAATTTTTCGTCGTTTAATCTAAACCTTTTGAATTCACCACTTTTATTATTCGATACTTTTCTAACTGTTTCAGAGAATACCACTAAGAAAAATTCTCTAATTTTGTCATCAGTAATTTGAGTTATAAATGTTCTAATTTTCCCCAGATCATTAATTACTTGAGGTTTAAACCAATATTCTAGATTTTTCACAGCTGGAATTTCAGGTCGTAAATTATTATAATTATCTTTAAGCTGTTGAAAAGTGTTTTGTAATTGATCAACATCATAATTTGAACTTCTCACCTTAGCAATTAATAAAGCTAAAGGATTAATATCTGTACCGTATACTTTTCTATTTTGTTTTATAGCTTCTGTAATAACAACACCGCTCCCACAAAAGGGATCATATACAACACCATCATATTTTTTCAATAAACTTCTTACCAACATATAGTGAAGCATGGCTGGATATTGATGTATTCCATAACGTTCATTAGATGCGGGAATCCCTTTGAAATCAAAAATATTTTGGGTTGTTCTAAACATATTTTGCATTATTTTTGCCATTTTGATCACACCCCCATAGTAATTATAACAAAATAATATAAAATTATTTCATCTTTTAGCTACAAAAAATATGTTAATTATAATTTGAAAAGGTTCCCTCACGAAAATAATGGGTAATTAAGCTGGAGTTAAATTAAGTTTACCACGGACAATAAAGAAAAATAGTCCCCAATTGATTCCAGATTATTTAATCATTTGTTTATATTTCATTTTTTCTACCCACATTTTTTGGAAGAGAACCGAAAATTCATTTAAAAACTGATGAAACATTTCCACCAATCAATTCTTGTAATAAAGGTGTAATTTGGGAATTGACCTCGTACGAATGATTTTATGATTTGAACTAAGCAGCAGACGATCTTTATTATTTAAATCGTCTGCTTTTTGATTTTTTAATCATTACTGCTATGGCTAACCGAATACTGGCTCTTTCCACTGATTGTTGAATCCTCTCCTTTATTCTCAAGAAAAAGAACTTTCTGTCTCAACATCTCAAATTTGTTTCCTTCCATATATTATCCTTTTAATAACTTTCAGTTTTTTCACAGAACCTTCTGCTAGCCCATTGTTGTATTTATATATGATAGCATTTTTAACCGCTTGCATATCTCTTTTTAACCCGTTCACAAATTTATCTATCTTTCTGATTTTTAGATTATTAGCTTTTTCTCGAAAAGTGTACCACCCCATCACACAAATCCTGTATAATGAATTTGGTCAAAAAAAAATTGTACAGGGGGAAATGAAAGATGATAGAGACAGTACAATACAAATATATAAGATTTTTGTATTTTAACAAACACAAAGGTCAAAGAGCGATAGCAAAAGAAATGGGGATACACAGAGCGACGGTTAAAAGAGCTATCAAGAACCCAGAACAGAAGTATCATATGAACGTTGAGAGAGATAAACCAGTAAATGGTGATTTTGAAAAACGTATCAAACACTTGTTAGAATACAATTCAAACCAACCTAAGAACCAAAAGTTAACCAAAAGGCGTATATATGAACTCATCTGTGAAGGAGGATACAAAGGAAGTTATTCCTCCTTCACCTATCAAGCAAGGAAGATAGAAGAGAAACTCGGTATCAATAGCTATAGCAAATGCTGAAGAGAAAGTATTTATTAAGTAAGAAAATGCTAAAAAGGTGAAATTTATTTGTTTTATAAGAGCCTTATATAGGATTTGTCTGAGAGGGAGGTATAGTTTTCGTTTAGTAAGTGCACCAGCTGTTGGACCAATTGTTAGGATACTTTCTAAAACACTTAAAAGTATCGAAAGCTGTGCAAAAAGCGGGGGTGATAAAAATAAACGATAAGAAAAAAAAGGAACTTAAATCATTAAAACATTTTATCTGTGATTATTATAAAATTTTTCATGAGTATCTTTTTCCTGAAAATTATCAATTAGAATGTAGTGAATCTCCTGATTTCATAGTTAAATTTGATAATCAAAAAATTGGGATAGAGATAACAGAAACTATTCATGAAAGTAGGAAGGCAAGCGAAAATTTACAAGATGAGATTTGTGAAAACATAAAAAAATACTTAGAGGAAGAAGATATTAAAATAGATATTTGGCTTTTTTTCTCTGATAGCTTAGCTTCTGATATAAGCAAAAGAAACCAAAAAACCAAAAGAAACCAAAAAACCAAAAGAAACCAAAAAAACAAAAGAAACGAAATAAAAGATAGCCAATTTATTAAAGACTTTACTGAAGAATATATAAAATATATAATAGTAAGAAGAAAAGGGGAATATTCCTCATTTGAAGAGTTTTGTGAATCAAATAAAAATTCTTTAATATGTAAATATTTAGTAGGTGAACCAATAGTAAAACTTTATAGTGAGGAACTTAAAATACGTGAAGGAGTAGGGAATTATGTTTCGATTAATTATTATAAAAAGGAATTACCCGAAATAATAAATAAAAAAATTGAAAAAATCCCCCTTTACAGAGAGAAAGTTGATAAAATATATTTATTAATAATCACATCATGTGAGTCATCTAAAGATCTGAATTTTCTAGCTGGCGACATCGAAAATGTAAGGGAAATACTTAATTCATATACTAAAGGAGAAAATAATTTCGATAAAATATTTTTATATAATGAGAACTACTATGAGCCACACATAATAAAATCTGATTAATAATTAAGTCAGCCGTTCTTGCCAAACGAAAAGTGTATCCGATTAGGCAAAGTGTGTCCGCCCCTCCATGCGGAAAGAAGGCCTTTTTCCATTTCACTCCGCAACTCACTTATGAGGAAATGGAAAAGGTTTTTGCCCTGTTACCTATCCAAAAATATCAGATAGTGTTTTACTTACTACTATTATTTTAATAACTCTTTTAGTTCTTCTATGGTTATTTCTAACAAGTTGTCTCCTATGTAATCTATCGTTTTTTCATCCGTTTTTCTTATCTTATCTTTTATCTCTTCGGTTAATTGGTCACCAAATCTTTTGCTTAATATTCTAATTGCAAATTCAAGTTTCCCTTCTCTTTCACCTTCTAATTTACCTTCGTTTCTCAACTTTTCAGCTATCGTCATTATTATTTCACCCCTTCCCTACTTTCCCTTCAATGTAGCTTTTGTGTTTCATCAGAATGTATATGTATCCATCTTGTTCTTTTATCTTTGTTTTGTACAACTTTTTTATGTGCTTCATTAATTTATCTTTAAAGGAATTAATTGATAGACCTACTTCAAAAGATGTCTTCAAAATCTGTGTAGAAACTTTTAGTGAGTTGGCTTGCTTCGTGGACTAGGTTAATTTACCTGAAGGATTAGCATTAATGGTGTAATAAGAAATGGGAAGAATTCTTTTTATTGTTAAAATGTGAAAAAATTTTTGCTTTTAATAAGCCCCAATATAATTGAATAGTTTTAGTTAATTTTTCTTCTTTTAATAGAGTTGCAGGGTTTAACTTGCCTTTTTCTATAAATTCTTGGTATTCGCTTAAAACTTGCTTTGTTTCATCAAGAGATTGTTTTATGGAGTCTCCATATAACATTAAACCCATGGAGTATAGGTAAGTATAATAGAGTTTTTCTTTTGTATCGTGGTATAGAATTAAGCCCGAATCTTTGCCTAATTTGTAGGCTCCCATCACCTTAAGCATTACAAGCTACCCCCTTCTTTTCAAAAAGCAAATAGAAAATTTGAAGACTCTAGAACTTAAGATATAGCACCCTTCGACCCCCTGCCCGACCCCATAAAGAAAAGAGAAGTTTTATCTCCTCGCTTCCCTACTCTTTAAGAAAGTGGGAAAGGGCTTCGCTCTGTAACACATCCAAAAATATCAGATTGTGTTTTGCTTACTACTATTATTTCAATATTTCTTTCAGTTCTTCTAATGTAATACTTAGAATATTTTTCTTTATTTGGTTTATAGTTTCTTCATTTGCATTTCTGATCTTTTCTTCTAAACTTTTATCAAAATCTTCTCCAAACCTTTGGTTTAGAATTTCTATGATTAATTCTTTTCTTTCTTCAAGTTTTCCTTCTATTTTTCCTTCCGCTTTACCTTCCAATTTAGCTTTTTCTCTGTCTCTTTTTGCTATCTCTTCTAATGTGTTAAACATTTTTGGCACCTCCATTTCTTTTAGCTCTTCGAACCTTTCTTTTATCTCTTCGTAATCTGTCCTCTTTCCGAACAGTTCTATGAATGCGTTTCTGTGTTTATTAAATTTCTCTTGTTCTTCTTCCGGTAATTTCAATAATATATCTTTATTTATAATCTTTAGCAACTCTTCTGCGTTTTTTATCCTTACGTTTGGTTTGTCCGTT
>NZ_AZRJ01000026.1:0-5272 GCF_002895495.1 Petrotoga sp. HWHPT.55.6.3
GTAATCTGTCCTCTTTCCGAACAGTTCTATGAATGCGTTTCTGTGTTTATTAAATTTCTCTTGTTCTTCTTCCGGTAATTTCAATAATATATCTTTATTTATAATCTTTAGCAACTCTTCTGCGTTTTTTATCCTTACGTTTGGTTTGTCCGTTAATAAGATTACTCCTAGTGCCTTCTTCATGTTTATTATCGTTTCTTCTTTTATATTACTTAAATTTATTAGTTCATAATTTGCTTTTATTAAGTATTCTTCCATGTTTTTTATCTCTGTTATCTTCTCTTTTACATCCATTGGTGATGTCCATTTTGCTTTTCCATCGTAAAAGACCATCCCTATTATGACTGGTAGTTTGAATCCTTTTTGCTCTGATTCTTTTTTGTGACTTTTTACATATTGTTCCCATATCCTTACCTTGTATGCCAACATCCTGAATGCCATCAATTGGTCAACTTTACTTTGATGCTCTAACAATAAGTATATGTATATATCTTGACCGTTTCCTTGAACCCCCTTCGGGGCGTTTCCTTTTTCTATCTTATATAGTATGTCCGATCTTTTGATGGAGAAGTCTTTGCCTATTAGTTCAGTTTGTTCACGTTTTAAATCTGTTTCTTTTATTTGTTTTGTTATCTCTTTTGGTAGAAAGGCTTTTAGGAAGTCATAGAATACGGTTCTGTCTTCAAATAATTCTTTGAATATCGAATCTTTTATTGGATTAGACATAAGCTTCTCCTTTTGGTTTATTTTTTGTTGTGTTTAGCGCCCTTTCGTCCCGCTGCCCACCCATGAAAAAAGGCTTTTACCTTTTCACTCCGCTATCCGTCCATATAAGGAGATGAGAAAGGGCTTCACCAGGGATAAAATACGTTGAAAGATACTGAATCGAATTATGAGCTAACCAATCTTTTCAAGAACATCTTACATAATCTAATGCGTTCTTTTTCTTTTTTATTATTTTTTGCTGTATAATTGTCATTAGATCTCAGTTCTTGATTTTGTAATCTGTAATGATAATGAGGATCATATTTTTTCACCTCGCTTTAGTATTGTTTAAGGTTCTGCCTAATCTTTAGGCCCCTTCTAGGGTGTTCCCCTCTAATACGGCCTTGAAAGGTCAATCAAGTATCGGTGCCTTGAATTTTGCAAATTCTAATGGTATAAGGTTTAACTCAATAAAATATAAACAAAAATATAAACATCAATCCTACAAATCTTTAAAAATTATCGATCATGATATTCTTTATAGAATAGTAGAAAATGAAGAAACATATTTACCTGAGTTGGATAATACATATAGCCTATTTATACATAATCCGAATAATCCTTTTGAAGTGCTATATAATAGATTAGCAATGATAGGGGAAGATAGATATTTCTAAGAGACGAACATAATAAAGAATTAGAAAGAATAAAAAATATAGATAAAAGCAATGATTAAAAAATTAAAGAGCAGACGATTTGAATAAAGAATTTTACGATTTTTGTATTTTAACAAACACAAAATACCCTCTTCAGAAATAGGTAGAAAGTACAACTAAAAAAAGGTAAAATAAGTAAAGGCAATAAGTAAAAGAACAAAATAAATGTTCTTTCATATAATCGGAGTTGACGAAATGGAAGTAGAGTTGAGAAGAGTTACCGAATAATGACAATCGAATGACATTCTTATAAGATAATAAAGTTATGGTATCAAATAGATTATACAGTGAGGAGTTAAAAAGCATAATATTGAAGGTATTGAAACTTATTTACAATGCCTGTTTTAGAGTTTCTGAAGACAGTATAAAAATAAATTATTAAGGAGGTAACAGTAATGAAAGCCGGAGATTTTAAAAAAGCTGTTTTAGATGAATTACAACTCAACATATTATATGGCAGTCGGGCAAGCATGGCGGATTACAAAAAAGCTTTAGACAAAATTTTAGATATAGCAGATGAAGCTGAAATACCTATTGAAGAAATTGAAGACCAATTAAGATATGTACAAGCTGAACCGGAAGATTGTGCAGAAAGTTTGACCAATGTCTTTACAAGAGGACTGTTAGAATGGTATTTAGAAGAACCTGGTAGAATCTATTTCTTGGAAGGCGCAGTAAAAGAACTAGGGGCGCAAGATGGCTTCACTATTTTATCACAAGGCCAGTACCTATATTGGGTAGAAGTTTTATTAGAAGTAACCGAGAAAGGTTTGGAAGAAATAGAGGAACCAGATCTTATAAATATGGATTTAACAGAAACAGATCCGGAATTAGTAGATTTGGAAGAAATAGCAGAAACAGATTGGGATGATGAAGTTTTGTTAGAAGGAGTTTTGGAAGATTTGAATTTGGAAGAAACACCAGAAATAGATACAGAAGATCAAAATAACAAAGAAATAAAAAACTAAGTTTTATACTGAATCCCGACCTTATTGATGGTGATCTTTTCAAAAAAACATTTTTATAGTTGCCATATTCGATGGAGGATTCACAGAAATATCAAAAGGACAATAATAAAATCAGAATAACAGTCGAGGCATTTGCATTTAATAAACGAAAAGCATTCTGATTTTTTTATGTTAAAACTGTAATTACATTCGGAGTTGATAAATAGTGAAGGTATTGTTCATAACGAATTTGTTGCCATTTTCTCATAATCCTGCACGTGGAATTTTCATAACAAATAGGCTTAAAACTATGCAGAGTTTTAATATGGACTTCGATGTTTATGGTATTATTTCTAAAGATTCTTTTGGAATAAAACTTTTGAAAAGGATTCTTTCTATACCAAGTGTAAATTCTATTGATTCGTTTTATGAAGTCGATGGTATAAAATATAAATACGCGTCTTTTAGTAGAAGTTTAGGTGATGTCTTTAATTCGAGAGTATTGAAGAAAAATAATCAAATTAAAGATTCAAAAGAAGTTGCAGAGGATCTGTTTGATAAAATTAAGGATAACGAGTTCGATATAATTCATGCCCATGGGATGTATGAACCACCTGCGGGATTAGTTGCAAAACTGTTATCGCAAAAGCTAAGTGTTCCGTATGTAGTTACCTCCCATGGTAGCGATATAAACTTAGCGATGCATAAGGCGAAAGAATTGTACGTTGATGTTTTAGAAAATGCTGCAAAGGTTATATTTGTAAGTAATGCCTTATTGAACAAAGCTAAATCATTTGGGTATGCTGGTGAGAATTCTGTTGTTATTCCTAACGGGATTGAACCAGATGTCTTTAAACCTTTGGATAAAGAAAAAATAAAAAAAGAATTAGGGTTATCTAAAAAGGTTGTTGGGTTTGTAGGGAACCTTATTAATGTGAAAAGGGCAGATAAATTGCCCGAAATTTTTTCTTACATTTCTTCAATCTACGATGCTGAGTTTTTAGTTGTTGGAGATGGGGAGTTAAGAAAAGGTATCGAAAATGAGTGTAAGAAAAAAAAGTTGAAGGTTAAGTTTGTTGGTCGTGTTTCTCATGAAGATGTACCTTATTATATGAATGCTATGGATGTAATGATACTTCCGAGTAGGAATGAAGGATTTGGAGCTGTTGTTATAGAAGCACAGGGATGTGGGGTGGCTGTTGTTGGTAGCAGTAACGGAGGTATACCTGAGGCAATTGGAGATGGAGGAATAGTTGTAGAAGATGGAGAAGATTTTGAAAAAAGGTTTGCTGAATCGGTTGTGAAATTATTAGAAAATCCAATTGATGAAGGTTATTTAAGAAACAGGGCTTTGGGGTTTTCGTGGGAGAGTATTGTAGAAAAGGAAATAGAGGTGTATAATGAAGTCTTAAATAGATTTGGAGGAAGTAATGCCTAAAGAGAGAGAATTTATTAAATCTTTTTTTCAGTTTTCAATGGGTCAATGGATAGCTGCATTGATTTCTTTCATCACTACTCCTATTACCACTTGGCTTATAATCCCAGAAGAGTTTGGTAAGGCATCGATGTTCACCTTAGCTTTCAATTTGCTTCTCAACGTTGCACTTCTTGGGGCGGATCAGAGTTTTGTTCGTATGTTTTATGAAAGGTCTGAGGATAAGAGAAGAGATTTACTTTGGGATTCTTTGCTGCCTAGTTTAAGTGTAGGCGTTGTGGTTTTTGTTGTAATTGGTATCTTTTGGAAAGAGCTTTCTTTTGTTCTTTTTGGAGATTATACTCATTTTCTTCCGATTTTTTTGTTGGGAGTTACTATATTAATCGGTATTTTAGAGAGATTTTCCACATTGGCTGTTCGGATGAAAAAAAGAGGTATTGCTTTTTCTACGTTGAGGGTAGTAAACGGAGTAACAAATGCGGTTTTTACGATTTTATACGCATTATTCGTTTCAAGAAGCTTTTATGCTGTTATTGTTGGTTTGTTTTTTTCTCATATAGTTACCGCTATATTAGCGATCTTTTTTGAAAGAGAATTGTGGTTTGGGAAGTTCAAGGTCAGTTTTAAATCGATAAAAGCAATTGTTAGATATGGGCTCCCTTTTGTTCCGACTTTTTTAATTACTTGGCTTTTTCAGTCGATAGATAGGTTGGCTTTAAGAAATTATTCTGATTTTACTGAGATAGGTTTGTATTCTGCTGCTTTCAAAGTGGTTGCGGTGATGAATTTAATTCAAACGGGGTTTACTACGTTTTGGACTCCCGTTTCTTATGAAAGCTACGAAAAAGAGCCTGAGAGTAAGGGGATTTTTGAGAAGACTTCTGTGTTTATTGCTGCGGCTATGTTTGTATTTGGATTGCTGATCGTTGTGTTTAAAGATGTGATATTTTTGCTTTTAGAAAGTTCTTATAGGCAGGCTGCTGGGATTAGCTCTTTTTTGATTTTGATGCCTATTATGTATACCGTTTCTGAAACGACGGTTGTTGGTATCAATTTTAAGAAAAAAACATATTGGCATATGTTGATAGCAAGTGTGGCAGCAGGGGTTAATGTGTTTGGGAATTTGATGCTTGTTCCTGTATATGGTGCAAAGGGTGCAGCATTTTCTACAGGGGTGTCATATATAGTTTTCTTTTGTATGAGGACGTTTATATCTAAGAGATTGTTCCCTGTGAATTACCATTTGGGTAAATTTTTTATTAGTACTTTTGTTTTTGTGATTGTTGCTTTTATAAACACTTTTGTTATTAATATGGTTTTTCAGGTTGTGTCTGCTGTTTTGGGTTTGATTGTTGTGATGTTTGTGTATAGAGATCAGGTGAAATATGTGTTTGATTTGGGGGTTGGTTTGATGAGAGAAGTGAAGGAGAGGGTTGTTAGTAGGTGAAATTAGCGCCCTTCCCCCGCTC
>NZ_AZRJ01000026.1:5314-8769 GCF_002895495.1 Petrotoga sp. HWHPT.55.6.3
AGGAAAAGGAGCTTTGTTAGCACCCCTTTCACCCCGCTCCCCACGCATTTTTAGGGAATGGGCCCTACGGTCCCTTAAACCCGGGGGAGTAAGGGGGTTCCGACCTGCATCCTGTCCATCTTAGACCACCTAACTTACTTTGGGGGTTTCATTTGAGGTGGTTTTGTTATAGAATAAAACAGGTGATTATATGGAAAGAAGAAGATATATAATAATATCATTAATTTTTTTAATTTTTTGGGTTGGAGTTATTTTGTTTTTTGGAACAAGAAATCCAGAGGAATCTTCAAATCAATCTTATTTTGTCTATAATGTTATTAAATCAATAGATAATGTATTTGATTTTTCAGATACAAAATGGTTTAGAGAGATAGAAGTATTTTTAAAGAAGTTGTGGCTTGGAGATCAATATGCTGATTCCATAGCACTTGTTAGAAAAAGTGCACATTTTGGAATATATTTTATACTTAGTGTGTTTTCTTGGTTGTTTGGATATTTGTATTCAAAGAGATTATTGATAGGGACATTACTTGGAGTATCTTTACCAGCACTTATAGCTGTAGTAGATGAATATTCTCAAGAGTTTGTTGGCAGAGGTTCTTCATTGAATGATGTTCTTATAGATATTTCAGGAGCTGTTTTTGCTAATATAATAATTTTGGTAATTTATGTGGTTTATAAGATTTGTAAGGAGATTTATCTAAGGTATAAATAAAACGCTATCTTTTTTTAGATAGCGTTTGAGTTTACTAAATGAAAAGTTATGCCACCATCTCACACAAATACTGTATAATGAATTTGGTAAAAAAGTTATTTCAATATTTCTTTTAGTTCTTCTATGGTTATACTAAGAATATTTTTCTTTATTTGGTTTATGGTTTCTTCATTTGCTTTTCTAACCTTTTCTTCTAATCTTTTATCAAAATCTTCGCCAAACCTTTGGTTTAGAATCTCAATTATCAATTCTTTTCTTTCTTCAAGTTTTCCTTTTCTTTCACCTTCTCTTTTTCCTTCTCTTTTTCCTTTTTCTACGCCTTCTTCAAATAATGAAGCTCCTATCTTTGTCATTCGTATCACCTCTTTCAGTTTGTTTAGGTACTCTTCCCTTACATAATTGTCTGAGAATCCTAATAGCGATCCTATTACTGCTTCTTTTTTGTTTTCATCTGGTATAGTGATCGCTAACTCTAACGCTTCTTTTGTCATTTCTTCTTCGCTTTTTTCGTTTCTCATCAATGGCAAGAATACTAAATCCATTAAGTCTTTATCCGTTAGGGGTTCTCCTTTTTCTATCTTTCCTTTTATCTCTTCATACCTTTTTATTCCATCGTACTTTATCATGAATACTTGTAAAACTTTGTATTTATTTGAGCCCATGTCCAATTCATTTTCTGCACTTTCGTATTTTCCTGAGTATATTACCACCGTGTTTATCTTTCTTCTTTCTTTTTGGTATAACGCTATGTCATATTGTGCAAATCTTAGTAAGTCTGCTTTCTTCCATGTAGTTTGAAATTCTAAGTGTAACAGTGAGTTGTCCTCTAATTCAAATACAAAATCCATGTTTTGGTTTGATACGTTTATTACTGGTAGTTCTGTTGGTTTTACTGAGATTATCTTTGGTAAGTTCAGTTCATAATATTTGAGGGTTTCGTTTTTGAATAGTACTGACATCTTTTTGAAGATAATATCCTGACGGTTGTGGGTTATGTTGGTGCCTTTCATCAGCTCCCCCTTTTGGTTACTCGATAGTTTTTTGAACTATTTATATTATACCATATGTTTTTGAAGGTGTGCTATCTTATTATCCAACTCTTGTTTAATAAGTTTTATAGCGCCCTACCCCCCGCTGCCCGCCCTATAAGGAAAGAGGGACTTGCGGGCCCTTTCCCAGCTTTTCAACCATAAGGAAAAGGGTTTGTTTCTTTTCACACTGCGCCCGTTTTATTGAAGAACGTTCATCTTGTAGATTGCGAGAATGCTTTTGTTAAGTCAAAGAAGAATGTTTGGGTTGAAGGAAAGGGTATCATTTTAAAGACATCGATTTATAATCTAACCAATTTTTTTGCACTTATTCATCGAAAAGTGTACCACCCTATCACACAAATCCTGTATAATAAATTTGAACAAAAAATTTTACAGGGGGAAACACCCCGAAGGGGGTTCAAGGAAGGTGATAGAGAAGGTACAATACAATTATATAAGATTTTTGTATTTTAACAAACACAAAAGTCAAAGAGAGATAGCAAAAGAAATGGGGATACACAGAGCGACGGTTAAAAGAGCTATCAAGAACCCAGAACAGAAGTATCATATGAACGTTGAGAGAGATAAACCAGTAAATGGTGATTTTGAAAAACGTATCAAACATTTGTTAGAACACAATTCAAAGCAACCCAAGAACCAAAAGTTAACCAAAAGACGTATATACGAACTCATCTGTGAAGAAGGATACAAAGGAAGTTATTCTTCCTTCACCTATCAAGCAAGGGAGATAGAGGAGAAACTTGGTATCAATAGCCGTAGCAAATGCTGAAGAGAAAGTATTTATTAGGTGAAAAAAGGCCAAAAAGGTGAAATTTATTTGATTTTATAGGAGCCTTATATAGGACTTGTGTGAGAGGAAGGTATACTTGCATTTAGTAATTGCACCATTTGTTGGACCAATTGTCGGTATACTTTCTAAAACACTTAAAAGTATCGAAAGCGATGCAAAAAGTGGGGTGATAAAAATAAACGATAAGAAAAAGGAAGAATTTAAGCTATTAGAAGATTTTTTCAGCAATTATTATAAAATTTTTGATGAGGATCTTTTTCCAAAAAATTGTTATTTAGAATGTAGTGAATCTCCTGATTTCATAGTTAAATTTGATAATCAAAAAAATGGAGTTGAATTAACGAGAGCTATTGATGAAAAAATTATGAAAAGCCAAGATTTAGAAATTGAGATTTATAAAATTGTACGAAAATATATAAATGATGCACTTTCTAAACGAAAAGTTTACCCGATTATGCAAAGTATGTCCGCCCGCCCACAAGGAAAAAAAGCCTTCTTCCATTTCACTCCGCAACTTACCCATGAGCAAATGGAAAAGGGTTTTGCCCTGTTACCTATCCAAAAATATCAGATTGTGTTTCACCTGCTACCATTATTTCAATATTTCTTTTAGTTCTTCTAGTGTAATACTTAGAATGTTCTTCTTTATTTGGTTTATGGTTTCTTCATTTGCTTTTCTGATCTTATCTTCTAATCTCTTATCAAAATCTTCTCCAAACCTTTGGTTTAGAATCTCAATTATCAATTCTTTTCTTTCTTCAAGTTTTCCTTCCACTTTAGCTTTTTCTCTGTCTCTTTTTGCTATCTCCTCTAATGTGTCAAACATTTTTGGCACCTCCATTTCTTTTAGCTCTTCGTACCTTTCTTCTATCTCTTTGTAATCTGTCCTCTTTCCGAA
>NZ_AZRJ01000027.1:0-29477 GCF_002895495.1 Petrotoga sp. HWHPT.55.6.3
TTCGCCCCGCTCCCCACCCATAAGGAAGGAAGAAGAAGGGGTTCCCCCTTCATCTATAAGGATAGAGGAGGAAGCGTTTTCTTCATCCATAAGGAAGGAAGAAGAAGTTCCATATTCACCCAAAAGAGGTGAAGAAGAAGTTCCCTCTTCATCCAAAAAGAGGGAGGAGGGAGCCTCCTCTCCATCGATAATTATTTCTACATTATCATAGTCAAAATTTGTTTTTATCGTTAACGGGATATTTGGGGAAATTTTTGTTGGAATTTCGATTTCAAAATTAATGTTTGACTTACCATCATATTGACAGCCAAAGAGTAATGTTATTAACATCGAGAATAATACAATCTCAGAAACTAGCTTCAAGACTATTCCACCTCATAGAAAAGTTCAAGTAAAGGTGAATCGTTGGGTATTAATAATACGCTGTTGTTGAATGAGTCTTTGTAAATGTCTGTTATTTTTTGTAGTTCGAAGAAATCTTGATCCAAGGAATAAGCTTCTGAGTAAATGTTTATTGCGCTTGCCTCACCTGTTCCTCTTATGATATCAGCTTCTCTTTGGGCATCTGATCTGATTCTACTTGCTTCTCTATCTGCTTCGGCTTTCATTCTTTGGGCTTCTTTTTCTCCTTCAGCCCTTAATTGAGCAGCCATAGCATACCTTTCACTTTTCATTCTTTCGTATACAGCTTCGGTGTTCTCCTGAGGTAGGTCGGTTCTTTTGAGTCTTACATCCACAACATTTATTCCAAAATCTTCAAGTGATGCTTCACTGCGATTTTTTATTTCTTCCAGGATAGTTTGTCTTTGGAGTGAAAGGACCTCAGGGAATGTGTAATTTCCTATAACATCTCTTGCATGCGAATAAACGATGTCATCGATTCTTGTCATTGCAACTTCTACGGTCCTGAGTGTTTCAATGAACTTTTGAGGATCTTCTATCCTCCATATTGCATATGTATCGGCTAAAATAGTTCTTCTGTCGGAAGTTATTACCCTTTCTACGGGTATGTCATAGATCATGATCCTTTTCTCGAGTTTAACTACGTTGTCTATAAAGGGAGTTTTTACATATATTCCTGGTTCCGTTTTTATGCTTATAATATTCCCAAATCTAAGTACTATTGCCTGTTGAGTTTGATCAACGATGTAGAAAGCCGTAAAACTGAATAGAATAACAAAAAAAGCTACGATTATAACTACTGCCCATAGCGTCGTATTTTTCATTGTGCATCACCACCAATAAATTCACTTAAATCCAAAAAATTCAAGGTGTTTCCTTCTTCAGATACTACTTGTATCTTTGAATTTTTAATCATTTGTTGTACAGAGTCTAATATTAATCTTTTTCTTGTAATGTCTTCGGAGTTTCGGTATTCTTCCAGTAAAGCTTTGAACCTTTCCGCTTCTCCTGTTGCCTTTGCAACTTGTTCATATGCGTAAGCTTGTGCGTCGTTTAAGATTCTTTGAGCTTCTCCTTCGGCTCTCGGAATGATGTCATTGCCGTACCTTTGAGCTTCGTTTATAGCTGTTTGTTGGTCTTGACGCGCGTTGTTCACATCATCAAAAGCAGGAACGACTGGTTCTGGTGGTGTTACTGCTTGGAGATAAACGTTTTGTATGAGAATACCCGAGTTGTAACTGTCCAGTATGGACTGAACTCTTTCAGCTGTTTCCATGGCTATTTGATCTCTCTCTGTAGTCAAGACATTTTCTAAATCGGACAGAGCAACACGTTCTCTAAGTACACTTTCAGAGGTAGATTTAACTAAGTCGTACCCCTGAATTACATTGAAGGCATATGCTACAGGATCGTTTACCCTATACTGAACCACCGCTTCTATACTAATTATATTTTGATCACCAGTGATCATCTCTGCTTCATCAGTGTATGTGCTGTATGTGGGGGTTCTTCCGGTGCTGGTGGTTCTAAAGCCTAGTTCAACTTTATTTATTGTTCTTACATCCACTATAACATGCGATTGAATTGGGTAGGGTAGATGAATGTGTAAGCCTGGTCCTGCGGTGGATTTGTATTCACCGAACGTTTTGACTAATGCTACTTCAGAAGGTCCTACCTGATAAACACCGGTTAAAAGGTAAATACCAATCGCTATGATAACGGCAATAATGATTATATTGCGCCATCTATGACCTTCATGATTGTTACCTTCGTCGTTAAATTCTTCATTGGGATTGAAGATCTCATATTCAGCCAAAATTACTCACCTCTTTTCAAAATTTAGGAAGGCTCAAAAGGGCTAAAATTAATTATAACATAAAAGTCGCATATGTTTGCAGATTTTTTACTATAATCTATTTAAATTTCAAAAATACATTTAAGGCTCTAGAGTGTTATAATAAAAATATAAAATAGGGCGAAGGGGCGCTAAATCATTATCACTTTTGGAGGTAAAATATGGCTGATAAAAACAAATATCGAATCCTCGTTACTGGGGGTGCGGGTTTTATAGGTTCAAACTTAGTTGATAGATTGATGAAAGAAGGCAACTCCGTAGTTGTTATCGATAATCTTTCCACAGGAAACGTAGAATTCTTGTCACCTTTGGCTCTTTTTTATCAACAAGATATTAGAGATTATAATGTTTTGGAGAAAATATTTGAAACCCATAAGTTCGATTATGTTTTTCATTTGGCGGCACAGATTTCTGTTCCCGATTCTGTTAAAGATCCAAACTGGGACGCTGAAATCAATGTGATGGGTACTTTGAATTTGTTGAAATTATCCCTTAAGTATGGAATTAAAAAGTTCATATTTTCATCGACAGGCGGGGCCATTTACGGTGATAACGCTCCTGTTCCCACTTCTGAAGATTACTGTCCGCATCCTATTAGTCCATATGCTATTTCAAAGCTTGCTTGCGAAAAATATATTGAATTTTATTCACTCCAATATGATCTGAATTACACTATATTGAGATATGCGAACGTATATGGCCCAAAACAAACCCCAAAGGGAGAAGCAGGGGTAGTAGCAATCTTTACACAAAATATGGTTGAGAAAAAAGAAATAGTTATTTACGGTGATGGAGAACAGGTGCGGGATTTTGTACATGTTTTTGATGTCGTTGAAGCCAATTTTTTATCAATAAATAAAGCTGATAAAGAGACGATAAATATCTCAACCAATAAGAAGACAACTGTAAACGAGCTTTTTGAAGTGATGAAAAGGAAAACAGGGTATGAGAATGCCCCAGTTTGTAAGCCAGAAAGAGATGGGGATGTGAAGATAAGCTTACTTTCGAATGCGAAGGCAAAAAGTATTTTAGGATGGGAGTCTAAATACGATTTAGAAAAAGGGGTGGAAAACACTATTGAGTGGTACACAACCTCTTTATGAGATAATTAGACCTAAAAAGGTTGACGAGGTACTGGGTAACGAAAAGTTGAAAGAAATACTTAAAACCTGGATAAAGAATAAAAAGGTTAGATCTTTCATTATATATGGGGAACCTGGTAGCGGTAAGTCTACTATTGTAAGGGCTTTAATAAACGAGATAAAAGATTATTACGATGTTTTTTCTATTTCGGGGGCAATAGAGGGAAAGAAAAAAATAAAGGATATAATAGAGCAAAAAAATAATCTTTTTACAAAACCCAAATTATTATTTGTCGATGAAATACATAGATTGAATAAAGCCGAACAAGATACTTTACTTTTAAGTGTTGAAACAGGAGAGTTAACTCTCATAGGGGCGACAACAGAAAATCCAGCTATTAGTGTCAATCCAGCTTTATTATCGAGGGTATTGGTTTTTAAAACTAAAGAATTAACTGCCGAAGATTATGAAAATTTATTCCAACAAATAGAAGATTATTACAAAGATTTAAAAATTACAAAAGAGGCACGGAAAGCACTGATAGAATATGCTGGAAATGATATCCGAAGGATAATGAATTTAATAGAAACAGCAAATGAAGCTGGGATCAATTCAATTGATTTAGAATTTCTTAAAGATTTCACCGGGTATCGACTGACTTACGATAAAAACGCAAAATACAGCTTTATTTCTGCATATATAAAAAGTATGAGGGGTAGCGATGTGGACGCGGCGTTGTTGTACCTTGCTTATATGCTTGAAAGCGGTGAGGATCCTATGTATATAGCAAGAAGGATGGTTATTTTATCTGCCGAAGATGTTGGTTTGGCTGATCCTAATGCCTTAAATATAGCTGTATCAGCTATGATAGCTACTGAACATGTTGGTTACCCCGAATGTTACCTTCCGTTATCTGAAGCTACAATTTATCTGTGTTCATCACCAAAATCTAATTCAGCATACCTAGCCTATGCTAAAGCCAAAGAGTTTATAAGTCAAAATAATTTCGAGATACCCCCTAAATTGATAAATCCTTTGAATAAAAGAATGGAAAAACAAGGCTTTGGCCAGGGATACAAGTATCCCCACGATTACGGAGGTTTCGTTAGAGAAAGTTACATGCCAGAAGGTTTTGAAAATACCCAATTTTACACGCCAAAGGAAATTGGTATTGAAAAACGTATAAAAGAACGATTAAAAGATCTCTGGAAAGATAAGAAGAATTATTGAACAATGAGTCATGAAACTTTTTGCACAAAAATTTAGATAAGTTAGCATTATTGAAATTTTTTTCATTATTCGGGAATAATTGGCAATAAATTCTGTAGACTATTGTTAATTAGTTTTTTTCTACTTGACAATCAAGGTTAATATTTATTATAATATGAAATAGAATTAAAGAGATATTATTTTTATGAGGTGAAAATATTGAATGATATCATCTTAGATGTTAGAAACATGAGCACACACTTTCCCGTAGCTGAAGGAACGGTTAAAGCTGTCAATCAACTTTCTTTTACTTTGAGTAAAAATGAAACTTTAGGGATCGTTGGTGAAACAGGGTCTGGGAAAAGTGTAGCAATGAAATCTGTAATGGGGATGATAAAAAGTCCAGGTTATATTACCAAAGAGAGTCAGATATTATTTAAAACAAAAGAATTTAGTAAAGACGGTAAGAAAGAGTTCGTTGATCTGGCAAAACTAAAACAGAAAGATTTTACAAGGATAAGAGGGAAACATATAGGAATGGTTTTTCAAGATCCAATGTCTTCTTTGAACCCAATGTTTACAATAGCCGATCAGATGATTGAAACGATTGTTTTTCACCAAAACGTATCTATACAAGAAGCAAGGGAGAGGGCTATAAAGCTTTTAGATGATGTAGGGATTGCCAACCCAGCCGAAAGAATCGATGACTATCCTTTCCAATTTTCAGGCGGTCAAAGGCAGAGGGTAGTAATAGCTATAGGGCTTTCTTGCAATCCGGAAATTTTGATTGCCGATGAACCTACAACTGCTTTGGACGTTACTATTCAAGCCCAAATTTTAGAGTTGATGAAAGATTTGCAAAAAGAGTATGATATGGGAATGATATACATAACTCATGACCTTTCTGTAATAGCCGAGGTAGCCGATAAGGTTATCGTAATGTACGGTGGGACACAGATGGAAATGACAGATATTTATACACTTTTTGAAAAACCTAGGCATCCATATACCCATGCTCTGCTTTCCTGTATACCAAGGCACGATATAAAGGTAGATCTATTGAACCCAATAAAAGGGCAACCTCCTGTTATGCTGGATCCTCCACCATTGTGTCCTTTTTTGCCAAGATGCCCATATGCCACTGACAAGTGTAGGAAAGAATGGCCCGAGTTAACAGAAGTTGAAGAAAATCATTACATAAGATGTTTTAATCCTATATCTGATACTACTCCTGTTCATTATGACGATGTGATAGATAAGAAGGAGGCTCTTTGATGCTTTTAAAAATCCGTAATCTGAAAAAATATTTTCCGATTAAACAGGGGTTTTTGATAGATAGAACGGTCGGGTACATAAAAGCAGTGGATGGGGTCAATTTGAACTTAGATATAAATGAAACTTATGGATTGGTTGGAGAGTCAGGTTGTGGAAAGACCACGATCGGTAAAACGATTTTGAGATTGGAAGATCCTACTTCGGGTAAGATTTTTTTAAACGGAGAAGAAACTTCTCATTATTTTATGAGTAAAAGAGCTGGAGCAAAGTATTTGGAAAGGGAATACATCGAGTACGCTCATGAATTAGAAAAAGAGTTGGGGAGCAAAGAGAAAGTACTTGAAACCCTCGAAGAAGAAGAGAGAAAGTATATCCAATATTACTACGATAATGGAAAAGAAAAATTTTTGGATTATATGTTTAAAGATTTAGATAGAAAAAGAGCGGATTTTAGAAGAAATGTTCAAATAGTGTTTCAGGATCCTACATCTTCTTTGAATCCAAGAATGACTGTAGGACAAACGTTGATTGAACCACTTTTGTTTCACAAGATGGCAAAAAATAAAATAGAAGCAAAAAATATCGCACTTGATATGTTGAAAAAAGTCGGTTTGAAACCTTACCACGCCGACAGATATCCTCATCAATTTTCTGGTGGCCAGAGACAAAGGGTTGCCGTTGCACGGGCGATAATTTTAGATCCAAAGTTAATCATCTTGGATGAACCTACTTCGGCATTAGATGTTTCGGTACAGGCACAGATAATCAATCTTTTAAAGTCTTTACAGAGTGAGTTCAACGTTGGGTATCTCTTCATTTCCCATGATTTAGGGGTTGTTAGGTTTATTTCAAACCATGTTGGTGTTATGTATCTTGGAAGATTAGTTGAGTTTGGAGATGGTTCAGAAATATTTGATAGAACGTTACATCCATATTCGCAAGCTTTGCTAAATGCCGCTCCTCTTCCAGATCCAAGAAAACGAAGAGATAGGAAAAAGTTTTTGGTTAAAGGGCAAGTACCAAGTCCAGTTAACAGGCCTAAGGGATGTTTTTTCAACCCAAGATGTCCCTATGCTATGGATATATGTAAAAAAGATTACCCTGAGTACTATAAAATAAACGAAAACCATTATGTTGCTTGTTTCTTATACAAAGAGGATAGAGATAGAGGTTTATCACAAGAAAAAGAGGGTAAGTTAGTAAAATAACTTAAAGGAGGGATTCACATGAGAAAGTTGTTAGTACTTTTAGTAGTGGCTTTAAGTGCTTTGACGATTTTTGCGCAAGAAGCTTACAACCCTGAGTGGCTTATCGCCGATGTGGAAGGTGGTCAAAAAGGAGGAACCTTATACCTTGCAACAACTTCAGGCCCAAAAACTTTAAATACTTACTGGGCTCAGGAAACATCATCTTCTATCATTATCAATCTAGGTGGTGTATCGTTACTCAGTAGCGATTTTTATGGGCAACCAACTCAACCATCACTTGCAAAAGATTGGGGAGTAGAGCGTACTGAAGACGGAGGTACACTATACTGGTTTGAGATGAGAGAAGGGGTTAAATGGTCCGATGGTCATCCACTAACCGTTGACGATGTAGTGTTTACATGGGAGAAGATAATAGTCCCAGATTTAACCGCAGATGGTAACGATGTTTATATGGACGCTGAAGGTAACCTTCCAGAATTGACTGTCGAAGGTAATAGAATCATGTTCAAATATCCTACAGTATTCAGATTTGGGCTTGAAACAGTCGGCGGATTTGCAATAATGCCAAAACATGTTTTAGAAGATAAAGTAACGGATGCAGAAACCTTCCAATCCACTTGGACGGTAGAACAAGTTGATCAAATAGTAGTTGGTGGACCTTTTAAAGTTACAGAGTACACGGAAGGAGTTAGGGTAGTTCTGGAAAGAAACCCATACTACTTTGAAAAGTCAAAAGACGGGGTACAACTTCCTTACTTAGATAGAATTGTTTTCGAAATAGTTACAGACACCAATGTTGAAAGATTGAGATTTGAGGCAGGAGAAACAGATATGCATGGTCCTGCAGCTAAAGATTTCCCAGCTTTGAGAGCTCAAGCTGACGAGAAGGGATGGAATGTAATAGTAGGACCAGCGACCGCTGGGTCAAACTTTATAGCTTTCAATTTCAACGCTGCTGATCCTGTTCATAGGGCATGGTTCAGAAACGATAATTTCAGAAAAGCTGTGGCGTATGCGTTTGATAAACAAACTATCATAGATACATTGTATAACGGTTTAGCTGTACCTTGTTATGGTCCAAGAACTAATTCATCTGCTTTCTACAATCCTGAAATCGAAGAGTTGGGCTTCAGATACTCTCTTGTTACAGCGCAGAGACTACTAAGAGAAGCAGGTTTCAGTTGGAATGAGAACGGTGAATTAGTCGATTGGGACGGAAACGTTGTAGAGTTTGAATTGAACACCAACGGAGAAAATGCGGTAAGAAACGAAATCGCTGTTATTTTGGTTGATTCCTTAGCAAAATTAGGAATTAAGGTTAATTACAGGCCAATGCAATTCAACGCAGTGGTTCAAAAAATGTACTCAGCTAACTGGGATGCAATTATCATTGGATTAGTTGGAGGAGACGATCCTGGATGGGGTACAAACGTTTGGTTGTTAGATGGTGGTTTACATTTCTGGAACTGGTCTCCTGAAGTTATGGAATGGGTTGATCCAGATGAATACTGGGCACACCCAGCCGAGCAAAGAATTGACGAGATTATGAGAGTACAACGTTCGATTTTAGATAAAGATGAGCTTCAAGATCTTTGGGATGAATGGCAAATGTTGGTTACAGAAAATCAGATCTTAGTTTACACAATTTCTCAGAATTACTTGAATATGCATAAAAACACGTTGCATTTGTATCCTGTAGAAAAATATGGAACGATTAACCCTTACGGTTATTCCTACTCACCAGGTCTGTGGAAAATTGAGTACGCCTGGAAAGAACAGTAATTTTTAGGTTTATTAAAAAAGGGCGGAAGGGAGACCTTCTGCCTTTTTAAAATCATAGTAGGGAGGCTTCGTGATCTTGCTCAAATATATAATTAGAAGGCTTATTCTTGCTATACCTGTGTTGTTAGGAGTATCGGTTATCTCTTTTTTTGTAATGCAATTGGCACCTGGTGATTTTTTGGATACATATAGAATAAATCCCAATATCAGTCGTGAACAGATTCAAGAATTAGAGAGATTGTATGGGTTGGATAAAAATCCTGTAACCCAGTATTTTTTGTGGTTAGGAAACATTCTACAGGGAGATTGGGGATACTCTTTCGTCTATAAAATAGATGTTTGGCAAGTTATGCTGAGAAGACTTGAAGCCACACTTTTGTTGGGAGTGACAACTTTTATCTTTACCTGGGGAATTGGTATACCTTTAGGAATAACTGCAGCGCTTCACCAATACAAATTTACAGACCAAGCCCTTTCTACTCTTGGGTTGATAGGTCTTTCTATTCCAAACTTCTTTTTCGCGTTATTATGGTTAATGTGGTCTGCAAATACTGGAATATTTCCAATCGGGGGGATGTTATCACGAGAATTTGCTAATTTCCCCTGGTACAAACAGATAGGTGATTTCTTCTGGCATGTTGCTGGCCCTGTAGTTACATTGGGAACGGCATCTCTTGCTGGAACTATGCGCGTTATGAGAGGGCAGATCTTAGATGAGATGAACCAAGATTATGCAGAGTTTGCAAGAGCAAAGGGGATGCCTTCAGACGTTGTCATATACAAGCATACGTTGAGAAACGCTATCAATCCTGTAATTACCTCATTGGGATTCAGTTTATCTTCGATATTGGGTGGTGCGTTGATAACGGAATATGTGTTTTCATGGCCAGGTTTAGGAACTTTGATGAGAGATGCGATCTTCCAGCAAGATATTTACCTGGTAATGGCAAATTTGTTTTTGCAAGGTATTCTACTAATTACTGGTAATTTGATCGCTGATATCTTACTTGCTGCATCTGATCCTCGTGTCAGATTAAGAATGAGTGCTTAAATTGGAGGGATTTTTAAGTGAGAAAAAAGCAGAAGGATAATTTGAAGAACACACCCCAAAACACACAAAACGATGAAGAACTTTTTGAGCGAGAATTCATGTCAACGCCTGCACTTATTTGGAGGGCATTAAGAAGGCACAAATTGGGAATGATATCACTTGTTGTGTTGATCATTTTATATTTACTTGCTATATTTGCAGATTTTGTCTCTCCAATGAATCCATTTAATAACCATATTCAGTATAGATTTGCCCCTCCTTCTACGATTTATAGAAAGGATTTATTCACAGGTGAAAGAGTCGGACCTCACACTTACCTGTATATGAGTGAGAGAGATCCAATAACATACCAAAGTAATTACGTGGAAGCAACCCATTTGGATGTAATTAAGGCGAGGGATCCCGAAACGGGTGAGTTAACTACCTTTGAATTGGGTGAATACAATCCAACCTACAATGCAACAGTTTCAGATATTACTTATACATTTAAGAATACTATCATGGCGAAAACTGCAGATGGAGAATATATTGAATTATCAACCAATCGTAAATATGATCAGACTTTGATTCCTTTATCTTATTTTACAAAAGAAGAGAACTTAAATGGTCCAGTTTCATTTGAAGATGGCCTTTATGACGTTAATTTTTCAAAACTTCTGAGTGGAGAGACGATTGTTGTTAACGAAGATAACAGAAGTATGGCAATTAATACTTACAAAAGTGATTATAGATACGCTCCTAAAATAAGAAATCAAGAAATTATTAGCATAGATACTTTTGCGACTTTGGAAGAGATATATGTCTATTTTGATTTTTTACCTGTTGTATTGACCCCTTCAGATTTGCAAGCGGTTAATTTAAAAAATTATCCTATTGAATTTTTTATTCATTCTTGGGATTACAAGCTTTTAGGGCTTTTCCCAACCAATTTACATTTATTTGGAGTTGAAAAACCAAAATTACCTTCGTTATCAGATTATTTTTCAAACGATGGGATACTGTATGTATGGGGATCAGACCAATATGGAAGGGATATTTTCAGTAGGATATTCTTTGCTTCCCGTATCTCTCTTTCTATAGGGTTGATTGGAATATTATTAACATTTACAATAGGTATCTTTTTAGGCGGTTTGGCAGGATACTTTGGAGGATGGGTGGACGAAGTGACTATGAGGTTTACGGAAATATTGATGTCAATCCCTAGCCTTTATTTGATATTAACTTTAAGTGCTGTGTTGCCTACAGGTATCTCACCAGAGATTCGGTATCTTCTGATAGTTGTAATCTTGTCTTTTATTGGCTGGCCTGGTATGACAAGGGTTATAAGAGGAATGACTATGGGTTTGAAACAAACAGAGTTTGTTCAAGCGGCTATAGCTTTAGGATATCCTCCAAGAAAAGTGATATGGAACCATTTGTTACCAAATACCTATACCTACGTAATCGTTTCTGCGACGTTATCTATACCGGGATATATTTTAGGTGAGGCTAGTCTCAGTTTCTTAGGTGTGGGAGTAACCGAACCTGGAGCCTCGTGGGGATTGATGCTTTCCCAGGCTCAAGATATACAAGTTTTAACCAGTTACCCTTGGGTACTTTTACCAGGATTGTTTATCATTATAACGGTTCTAGCCTTCAATTTGTTTGGAGACGCCATAAGAGATGCATTGGATCCACGAGCCTTAGGCCTGTAATTCTATAATTAATATAAACCCCACGTATTTTGTGGGGCTTTTTATTATGCTCACTAGCATAAGTTCCCCATTTTTTAAAACCTTTCCATCACTATTTGACAGACGTCGAAATATGTATTATAATGTATATAGTTGTATATTCTTTGACAATTGAATATATGAGGTTGCAGGGAGAAAATATGCGATAACGTGCTTACCTTCCCCGCGTAAAATATTCGAGGTACATAAGAACATCCTAATACGAAAAAAAATACAAAAAAGTATTTGTATTAGGATTGGTAGAACCAATCCAGAAGTAGTGGTGTTGGATACATCAGAGATGTACTAATGAAAAAAACATCATTTTAGTGGGAATCAAAGCTCGTCAATTCATTGATTAAGTAGTTCACGACTAACGTATCTATACATAACTTATGACTTATCAACTGATGGATATTTTTACGATAGGATTGCTGTTATGTATCTTGGAAGAATAGTTGAGTTGGGTGATGCTGACGAAATAATTGAAAGGTCTTTACACCTATAGCATTGATCATAGAAGGTATATTTAATTGGCCTGGAATGGGGGACCTTTTTGGCTACTATTCAGTAGGATGATGTTCATGTTTTTTAGGTAATTTGTCGACTTTTACAACTCTTTTATACCTCTGCTGTATCGTAATTTTAGATTTAATATACGGTTTCTTAGACCCTAGAGTCAACAGCCAACTACCCTAAAGGGTAGTGACTTGTAGGAAACTACAGGTCAGTTGATTAGCCTAAGTCTTAATTGACTACGTTATTCAAGAATGATATAGTTACTCTGGGATACTTCACTAGTCCCAGACTCTAAGTGTAGTGATTAAACATTTCTGATGGTAGGAAAAGTGTTGCTACTAAAAACCTTGAATAACATTGGCGAAGTGAACCTACCGCTGAAAAGCGGATTTATTTCCGTAAGGAGATCTGAAAATGGTATACGTTATTGCGAAAGATGGAACACCTTTAATGCCTACTAAAAGGCACGGTAAAGTTAAGCATTTGCTTAGAGAAGGTAAAGCAACAGTAGTTAGAAACAAACCGTTCACTATAAAACTTAGTTATGACACAACACATTTCACTCAACCTATAACGGTTGGTGTAGATAGCGGTCACAAACATATAGGTTTTTCTGCTGTAACAGAGAAAGAAGAAGTATTATCAGGTGAAGTTGAACTTAGAGATGATGTAAGTGAGCTTATCAAAGAAAAGGGAATGTATCGTAGAATTCGGAGAAATAGGTTAAGGTATAGAGAACCAAGGTTCGATAATCGTAGAAAACCTGATGGCTGGTTAGCTCCTAGTATCCGACATAAGTTAGATACTCATATTCGATTTATAGAATTCATCAAGAAGATTCTTCCTATAACGAGCATAGTAATTGAAGTAGCAAAATTTGACACTCAGAAACTAGTAAATCCAGAGATTAAAGGCATAGAATACCAGCAAGGAGAACAACGAGATTTCTATAATCTTCGAGAATATATACTATACAGAGATAACTATGCATGTCAATTATGTGGTAAAAGTAATGTTCCACTTGAAGTACATCACATAGGTTTTTGGAAAGGTGATAGAACCGATAGACCAAGTAATTTAATTACGTTATGTACTAAATGCCATAACCCAGTAGATCATGGGGTAAATGGTAAACTTTATGGAATTAAACCTGTTTATAAACCGTTGAAAGCAGCTACTTTTATGACAACCGTTAGATGGAAACTAGTAGATATGCTTGGTTGTGCATACACATACGGTTATATGACCAAGTTAAAGAGAATAGAGCTTAACCTTGACAAGACTCATTACAATGACGCTTTTTGTATTGTAGGTGGAACTAATCAAAGAAGAATAGAACCAATATATTTTGAACAAATCAGAAGAAACAATCGTAGTTTAGAGAAGTTCTATGATGCAAAGTATATAGATACAAGAGATGGCTCGACTAAGAAAGGGCAAGAACTGTTTAATGGCAGAACTACGCGTAATAAGAACTACAATACACAGAACCTTAAAAAGTTTAGAGGGCAGAAAGTATCCAAAGGTAGAAGAAGTATTCGTACTCAAAGGTATTCCTATCAACCAAAGGATATAGTAATATACGAAGGTAGAAAGTATACTGTGAAAGGTATACAAAACAAGGGAAGTTATATTAAACTTGCAGAGCTTTCAAGACCAGTTAAGACTGATACTGTTAAGCCTTATATGTTTAGAAAAGTTTAACGGCTTTCAGTAGAAGCGAATATAAAAGTTGGCGGGAAAGAGTGAATAAAATCCCGCCAAGAGTTTAGTTTTCTCTTCCCCTATCCCCATTAGTATATGAAATGAATATCTTTTCGAAATTCACCATTTGCTTTTCTATGCTCATTATTTCTACATTACGTGATTTGAAAAAATCAATAACCTCATATAATTCTGAAGATGTTTTAAAGTCAACTGTAAGGTCGTAAACGTTACTCTCTTTTGTCAATTCTGTAATGCCAATTTTATCAAGTTCTCTTTCTAAGGTATCTTCTGATCTAACTTTAATCTTGTAACCCGTTGCACTGAATACATCCATTAGCTTTTTCTTATCTTCACACACAACTATTTTCCCATTGTTTATTATCGCAACTCTATCTGCTATTTCTTCAACTAATGCCATATCATGGGTAGAAAGTAGAATACTTTTTCCTTTTTCTTTCACGTTTGTTAACAATCTTCTAAATTCTACATTAGAAATTACGTCGAGCCCAAGAGTAGGTTCATCCAATAGCAGAACATCAGTATCCGCTGCTAAACAAACAGCTAGGGCTGTTTTTTGCTGCATTCCCCTTGAAAGTGTATAAACCACTTCATTGGCTTTTTCTTTAATTCCCAAAAAATCTAAAATATCTAAGGCTTCATTTTTCGATATCTTTTTCCCCCTGATTCCAACAAAATACTGTATATTTTCAATTGGGGTTAGCCTGTGATAAAGGTTCCTACTCCCTTCCAAAACCACACTTATCTGTTTAAGAGCTTTAGACCTCTCTGTTTTCAAATCATAATCTTTTATTTTTATCTTTCCTTCATCGAAAACAAGAAGGCCACATATACTTTTGATGGTAGTTGTTTTTCCCGCACCATTTGGGCCAAGGAGTGCAAAGATCTCTCCTTCTTTCACGTGAAATGAAATCTTATCTACCGCTGTAAGCATTTCTTTTGAAGTTCTTTGAGGGTATCTTTTTAGTAAGTCATTAACTTCAATAACGTTCATCTATTTCACCACCCTTTAATATTGTCCCAGAGTTCCTTTAACCATAGCACGTTTTTCAAAACCTCTGAATATAATTATTCCAACCAAAAGAAATAACGCTGCAGCTATCCATAAAATAACGTGGTCTTGAATCGGGAACTGATAAAACTTTGTTCCTGTAACCGCCATACTTCTCATCATCCCTGTTGCTTTTACCATTGGCAAAAGTTCAAACCAAAGTGTATCAACTTCAAACATCAAAATTGCAAGGAAAGCAAAAGTACATATTTGAATGAATGAAGAAATCTTTTTAAACATCAAAGCCATTCCCCCAAGAATTAAACCAACACCAACCGCACTAATTGAACCAAGAATAATTAAATAGAGGAGAGTAACAAGGTCAAAATTCAAAGTTCTTCCTGTTGTAAAAGCTGCTAAATACATTAAAGGTACTATCATTAGAACGTTTATACAAAAATCACTTATCACATGAAAAATCATTTGAAACTCGAATTTTACAGGAGACATAAACAGTTGTTCCAAAGTTCCTCTTTCTGCCTCTTGAATTATCCAGTATGAAACACCTTGGAACGAAGCTAAAAACATTATCCACATGAAATAACTCACAATGATTCCATCAATGGTATCTCCAAAATTAGGGCCACTTGCTATCTTAAAGCCAAAAAATATAAGATAGAAGATGATGAAAAGTATTATGAATGAAGAAACTGTGTCAAAAAAATATCTCTTCATTTCAATAAAAGTTTTCCTGAAATTTGCAACAAAAGCATTTATCATCCTTCATCCCTCCATTTAAAAATACTATAAAAGCTCATATTCTTTTGTTATTTCTTTCCTGAGTTATTTTAGAAAACTTGCTAATCAATTTTCAAATTTGATATAAGATATATCTTTAATAGTAAATTAAACTCATTTTTAACTTTTTTGATAATTATAATGTTGACTTTATTTTCTACCTAGTTTTTTAAACAAGAATGTTGAATCATCAAGATTTTTTGATTTTTTGAATATATTGCTTTTTTAGGATGTCAGAAACTGCTTTTTTATACCAAGAAAGTATATCAGCTGCTTTCAAATATTTTGTTTCCATGTAAACTTCTTCGTCTTGTTTAATTTCACTTAAATCTTTTATATGAAGGGTAATTCCAAATTCTTTAGCGCTTTCAAAAAAAGGAGTCCCAGGATAAGGTGTACAAATATGAACTTGGGTATAAGTTGAAGGGGTTTGATCAATAAGATCTAAGGTTTCTCGTATATCCTTCTCTTCTTCCCATGGAAAACCAATTATGAAGGAAGCAGTTATTTTTATACCCAGATTTTCGGCGTACTTTGTTTTTTTTATTACTTCATTCGGGGTATAATGTCTATTTAATAATTTTAAGATTCTAGGACTTCCTGATTCTACGCCGAAAAACATGTTTGTTAATCCTACTTTTTTCAATGTTTTCAAGATGTCTTCATTTACATGCTCTATACGAGTTAAGAAGTCAAAATTAATATCTAATTTTTTAGCTAATAATAACTGAGCAAATTCTTCCGCTCGTTTTCTATTTACCAAAAAATTATCATCTACAAATGAAAAATGGTTAATATTTGGGTATTTCTTTTTTATGTATTCAATTTCAGCTACTATGTTTTTTGCACTTCTAGAACGCCAATTTTTCCACATGGCATTTGTAGAACAATAGTAACAATTATAGGGGCAACCTCTGCTACTGATAATAGAAATAGTATTTGTATTTTGGTAATAGTTATCCAAATAATCTCTTTCAGGTATTTTTATACTATCTAAGTCCTTAATAGAATCTCTTTTATCTGTGACTACTAGGTTATTCCCATTCTTGAAGGCTATTCCCTTTATGCGAGACAACTCCTCCCATAAACTAGACTTATTTGAAAAATATTTTTTTACCGTTGTTAGTAATTCCTTGAATGTAGTTTCTCCTTCATGAAGAACAATTATGTCTGCATAATTTTTCGTAAGTAATTGTTCATACAGGAAAGTTGCAGTATTCCCCCCTAAAATAAGAAATCCCTTAAAATTATTATTTTTTAATCTTTTTGCGATTTTCTTGGCGGAATTCAAAGCATTTGCAAAATTTACACTTATTCCCACGATTTCGGGATCAATTTTTTCAATTTCGTTTATAATTTCTTGGTCTTCTTTATCCTCTAATGGTGCATCAATAACTTTTACTTCACAGATATCTTGTATTTCTGTCGCGAGATACAGTAATCCTAATGATGTTTCTTCTTTTACACGCGTCATATTAAAAAAATTTGGACTTATTAGGATAACTTTCATAAAACTCAACTCCTTTTATAAGAAATATAAGCTTCAAAAAAGATACTAAGTAGTGATAAAATATTGTTCTTTTGTGATTCAAAGTCCTCATGAGGGCACATGCCACCATAAGTAATGATTTTGTCCCGAGAATCTTCCTGAGAATATAAAAGATGAATCTTTTTATAGGAATCAATTTTATGCAACAATAACTCTTCAACATTATCAGCAGTTAAATCGATAAAATCTTCATTTAAGTAATCTTTGTAACAACAATATACTTTTGAATTCATTAATAAAAAACTATTACCAGCATTGCATCTCTTTAAACTAGGGGGAAAATACATATTTGTACTTATAAAATAGTCGATACTCTTGATAACTCCACCCCCCAGAAATTTTATTACTCTTTCCATGCTATCTTCAAAAAGTAAAGGTAAATCTTCTTCAAATATTTTTAAATCTATTTTGTAAGTGCATGAGAAAAACACCTTATATATATCATTAATAGAAGGAATGAGGAAAATATTTTTATATAAAGCCATTAACTGATATTTCCATAAAACATTTGATAAAGCTTTAATTGCTTTTTTTGAATTATTACAAAATATAACAGTCGTTAGTATTGAGGCTTCACTAGCAAACTTCTGAGCTATTTTGGTAAGAAATAAAAATTCTTTCACATTGGAAATAGCAACTATTATGGATATGTTTATTTGTAAATCTTTGGTCATAGATTTTAATTTAATAATATTGTCGATAGTTGTACTATTTTTGGTCAGATCTTTTAAAGACATAAAAAATAAGGATAAATTGATATTTTTGCTTTTTTTTCTTAACTGAAAAATAATATTTTTAAAATTTAAATTTAGAATATCCAAATTATTGTTTTCCCCATATAATAATATCCCAAGATTAACCATCATTAAGTTAGAATCTAAATTTTCTATAATTCTATTAACGTTTTCCTTATATTTTTTATCCAAAGTCGTTAAATCAATATAAATAGAAGGATTATTATTTTTTGTATATTGTTCAATCCACCCATTTTTAAGCTCTTTAACTTTTTCTTGATTTTTCCTCCAAAAACCAAATTCTTCTAATTTTTCTTTTATTTCATTACTACTTCTATTTAAATATAAAACATTTCCGCTATAGAAATCTATCAAAACTTTGCCGCTGGAAATAGGTATATTTATAATATATTTTGAATTTTCTCCTTCCATACTTTTTATCTCCTTTCCTAAAAGCCCCCCTTGAATCTTAGAATTAAGGGGGAGCTTGGCAAACTTATTTAGGTTTTGAATTTAAATACAATTTCCCAGTCAAGCTCGGGATCTGTGGAACCATCCGGATAGTAAATTGATCCAGGATTTTCATATAGATTAACTTCATTTAACTTGTACATTCTTTTTCCCTCCTTTCGATTTAATCTTCTTTCCTGCAGGGTTACTTCTTGCCGGCAAATAATTCCTCTCCTCACAATCTTTTCCTTCAAAAACTTATATAGATACTTTCTTAAATCTTCCAAGATTTTTCAAATGTTGCAGTAAAGGTTTCGATTAAATATTTACTCTACTTCATCCACAACCCTTACAATCGCTGTGGGTTCTAAACCAGATGTGACATTTTCTCCCTCGTTATCCCCTCCATAAACAAATATACTCCCTAACATCAGAACAGTGATCAACAAAGCAACAACAAATTTCTTCATCCTCTTTCACCCCCTTAGATTATTCTTTTAATTTAAAACTAAAATTTCAAATAATCCAACCCTTTATTTTAATCATACACTTTTCCATATGATTTTCAACTGTTTTTTTAATTGGTTTCAAATATCTATTGATAAAGTATTACAGAGATCGGTCAAAAAAAGCTTACGTTAAAATCAAATTTGACAATTTTTGTTATCTTTAAATTACTTATATTCTCTTTTTCTTTTTTTATCTGTATCGTGGTATAATTATGTTTGAATGGTTTCAATCTGTTTTTTTGAGAAATTTCTAAGTTAAATTAAAGTAAAATAATATTCTATTATTATAACGTTAGGTAAATATTTCATGAGGTCAGGGGGGTTCTTAGAATGAATCTTCGATCTTTGGTTGAAATTGTGAGTAAAGGACAGTTCATAAGACCTATTTTAAATTATGTTGTTCATTACTTAGAAAGTGACAGACCAGATAAAAATAAAAACATCATCAATTACATAAACGTTTTGAAATTAAAATGGGATGTTAAATACGATGAAGCTCTTGAGATAATAGATAAAGAGATAAATGGTTTAAAGAAGGGTGGTTTGTATTATCTTTTCTTGGATCAAAAAATTCATATATTGAATAGAATTAAACAGAAAGAGGGAGTTAAAAAAGTATTCGAGGAACTAAAAGATAATTTTGATAATATACCTGTTTATGTCAGAGGTCTTGTTGTAGAAACTTTAAGAAACATACATGAATTGTATTATGAACCAGATGAAAGTATGGAAAAGATAAGATATTGGAGTGAGAATTATGAACAAAACCTTGGTGATAAAGGTTTCATATTACTATCAAAAGCAAGAGGGAAAAAGAACGAAGAAAGATACGAAGAAGCAGTTTGTTTAAACATCGAAGCATTTAAGGTTTTAAAAACTGTTCCACATCCCTCTGGTATGGTGCAAGCTTTAAACAATATATCTTGGTGGTTGAAAGATACAAACAAAGAAAAGGCTTTAGCTTTTACCTTTCCATTGGGATTCTATCTTGGTTACTATTTCCATGATGATAACTTTGATGTTTTCAATTCCCTTGATACTACATTTCGAGTACAAAAGAATAATAACGATCCGTTGTTTTATGAAACTGCCTTTATTTTTTCACGCTTAGTTTCATTGTTGAGTGTCGATAAGAAAAAAATAATATGGAATAAGTTTGAATATACAATTCATGATGTCAGATGTTTTGTTTTGAATATTAGAAATAGAAATAGAAAAAGAAATAGAAATTACTTAAACACAAAAACCTTGAGGACTTTCATAATGAAAGAGATAGGAAAAGAAAAGATACCCATAGACTCAATAAACATTTCTGAAAGTGCGTTGAAAGAGTTTTTATCTGCAAAGACACAGTACATTCAACCAAGTATCCTGAGAAACATAATAGATGCTCTTGAGTTTGAAATCACCACATCCACACCTATATGTATAATCAAAGAATTGAAAAAGAAGGATATAGATAAAAAATTTGAGATAAACCTTGAAAAGTTTAAAAACCTTCCAAAAGAAAGACAAATATCAGAATTCTTTACCTCTTACCTCGTTCATTACTACAAAGAAGAGATCGATCTAAAAAAGATAATTAAAGAGATAGAAGATGACAGTTTAATTGAAGAAAGATGTGATTACTACACGAAAGAGTTAACAAACTCTATCTTTGAAAGAAATCCAAAGATAGATTTTAATTCTTTACTAACAAACGTTCAAGAACCAAAAATCTACACAAACAAAAATATAACCTTCAAAGAACATCCTTTTTATTTGGGAAGGAAAGAAGTTGTAAAAAGGTTTATGAAAGACTTAAATAAAAAGAATTTAAAGGAGTTCATAGAAAATTACATTGGTCTTGACACAAGACAAAGAAAGACGATAGAAAAGTTCATAATGAATTACGGTAGGTACTATGATTTAAAGGATATACCAAAAGAATTCACACCGAAAGTACCAAAAGAGATTAATCCATTCGTGAAAAAATATACGTTGAAAAGAAAACCTTCTGCCCTTTCTTTTTATGTGTTTGAAGGGGAAGAAAGAGAAGAGTTTGTAGAGAATATTGAAAAACTTGTGTAATTCATTATAACTTGAATACCCAACTAAAAAAAATGAATTGATAGAATGCACCACCTTTTTTACTTTTGGCTTTGTGCCAAGTTTACTTTGAACAAAAAACTTTTACTATCTCACCTTTAAGCCGTCAGCAAGGCTATTTTTCAAAAGCGAATGCTCATAAAACAAGAAGCAGCATTCAACAACTGAGATTAGGGCATCTCTTTTTTTAATCATCTTTTACCTTCATTCGAGAGGTGAAGAAAAGTGGTTCTCAATTTTTAGCTTTACAAAAGCTCACACGCCATAGATTCTATTTAGATCATACCCTCGTTTCTAAAAAGAATTGGATGTTCTCTAACATTTATTTAAAATTAAGTGAATTGGATATGAATAACATAGATAACCTTTTTTCAAACAAGCAGCCAAGAATTTGTACAGATAACTTCCTTTCATTCTCATGATGGTTTGGCTAAGTTTACTGGAATGACATCGAGAAAACGTCAATTAGGAATTTATTCCTCTTTTCATCTTTCAAACCTATTTTGTGTTTTTATGAAAGTAAAGAGATTCTCAATTACGATGATTTTTAACATGTTTTTGGTTTTTACCTATTGATATGTCACCAGTTAGCTTTTACTGTTCCAGCAACCATTAACTTCGGTATTCTTACAGTAGGTTGAGCACCTGAAATCGGGATCCCTTGACCTTTTTTACCACAGGTCCCAACACCATATCCCAAATCATTACCAACCATATCTATGCTTTCTAAGACTTTTAATCCGTTGCCAACTAAGCTCGCACCACGGATCGATTGTTTTATTTCACCATTTTCTATAATATAACCTTCATCAACGCCGAATTGGAAATCACCACTTATTACATCAACTTGTCCCCCACCCATCTTTCTTACAAATATACCGTATTTTACAGATTTAATTATATCTTGTGGATCATCTTCTCCTGGTAAGATCATCGTGTTTCTCATCCTAACGATGGGTAACACCATATAAGATTCCCTTCTACCGTTACCTGTGGGTTCAACACCAAATTTTTTGGCAGTTATTTTCGAGTGCATGTATCCTTTTAACACACCGTTTTCAATTAAAACGGTCCTCTGGGTAGGAGTTCCCTCGTCATCATAATTAAGGGTTCCTCTTTTGTTTTTATCTGTTCCATCGTCTACAACGGTAATTTTTTCCGAAGCGATTTTCTTTCCAACTTTTTCTCTGTACACAGAACCAGAAAGTACCAAGTCTGCTTCCATACCGTGCCCACATGCTTCATGTATCATGGTTCCTCCAGCTTCAGAGGACAAAACAACCGTGAATTCTCCCGCAGGAGCATCCACTCCTTCTATTTGTGAAACTACTTGTCTGACGGCATCTTTTGTTACTTTTTCTATCATCTCATCTGTAAAAAATTCAAATCCCATGTTTGCTCCATCTGAGATTATTCCTCTAAACAAATTCCCTTTCTCATCTTGAGCAAATATCATAGCAGCATAGTGTGGATAATTTCTGATATCCTCAACTATTTTCCCTTCTGAATTCACTATTTTTACCTTTCGACTACTATCCGCATAGGAGACCGCAATTTGTTTGATGCGTTTATCAGCATTTTTTAGTAATTCTACACCTTTAAGAACCTTTTCTACTTTTTGTTCTACAGATACATTGTCAAAAGATATTTCAAAGGGGGCAAAATCCCTCTTTTCGGCTTCTTTCAATTCTTCAACCTTTACAATATCATTAGAGCCAAACCTTTCGTTGGCATTCTTTCTCAAAGTCTCGGCAAGACTCATAAGATTCTCGTACGTGGGATCGTTAGTATGAGCAAAAATCGTTTCTTCAGCTGATACAACCCTTATACTTGCACCTTTTCTACTTGAAAAATTGATTTTTTCAATTTTACCGTTATCGTAAACAATCGAGGTACCGTAAAAATCTTCATAGAAGATTTCCGAATACTCTCCCCCCGATGAAAGAGAATGGTTTAAAATCTCTAAGTATTGAGCATCACTTAAATTCACTTCTATCCCTCCTATAAAAAGTTAGCATACTATATTAAAAAATTTAAAATACTTCTATCACTGTAAATTATAACTCATCTGCTTTAGATTCACATTGACCAGCAATCCACGTTTGTTTTTATTTTTTAAAATCTTTTATTTCTAAAGCCTTTAAAATGCCGCATTATTTAATTTTGTTTCAAGTAAATGTATTCCACAGGGATTTCATATTCCTATTGTTATTATACATTTTATTATGTGATTGGCGAATGTTTCTGATGACGTTGCTTCATCCAATGTCAATACCTTTGGTTCCCTTATCAATGCTCTTGCTATCGCTACCCTTTGCCTTTGTCCATCAGATAACTTACTTCCCCTTTCTCCCACTACCGTGTCGTATCCTTCATCTAAAAGCCCTATGAATTTGTCTACCTTAGCTTTCTTTACCGCCTTCATGAATTTTTCTTCACTGAATTCATCATCCAGCATTATGTTTTCTTTGACCGTCATGTTGAATAAGGGTTCATTACCCCTTACTAACTTTATCTTTTCTCTGGTTTCTTGTAATTTGTAATCATTTATGTTTTTATTTCCCAACGTTATTTTACAGTTTGTGGGATCGTATAATCTCACAAGAAGATTCACCATCGTACTTTTGCCAGATCCACTCGTTCCTACCAACGCTATCTTTTCGTTTTTGCCAATGGAGAGGTTTATGTTTTTCAAAACTATCTGGTCTTTATAATATTTATTCCTTCAATCTTTTCTCTCAGACTTTCCATGACCTTGCTGTATTCTTTTCTTTCCTTCTTTGAAGCATCTAATAATTTTTTATTGAAATGATTTAATACCCAATAATATAAAGGTATCGTTGCAAGAACCAACAAAGTAAGCTGCCAACTAAAAGTTGATAAAACAATTAAAATAATGAAAACATCTATGATGTTTAATATTATCACGGGTTTTGTTAGTACAAGAAAGTTGGCTATTTCATCTATATCAGATGTGATCCTAGCGAGGAAATCTCCAATTTGGCTGTCTGAGTTGTAAGCAGAAGGAATTTTTTGAACCTTTTCGTATAAAGTCAATTGTTCATTCTTTATCACATCTGCTTCACTTGCACTTGCATAATAATTTTCAAAAAAGGCTAGAACCACTTGCCCTACTACCACAGTTATATACGCCAACATGGAAGGTAAGAGAAGGGAAAACTTGTTTTGAAATATAACTTCATCGATCATGTATCTCAAAATATAGGGATTGGCTATGAAAAAAAACGTAAGTGGAATTGAAAAAAGATAAATGTATAGGTGAATCTTTCTGTACTTTTTTGAATATTCGAATAATCTTTTAACGTTAGAAGAAATTATTTTTGATTTCATTGGATAAATCTCCTCCTTCCACTTTCATTTAAACTAATTTTCCTGCAGGGTTACTTCTTACCGGCAAATAATTCCTAACCTCACATTCTTTTCTTTCGAAAACTTATCTAGTTACTAATCTTCTAAGCATTTTCAAAGGTTATTTCTTGTATAAAGTAAAAACATCAACTAAGCATTTATTCTACTTCTTCTACAACATTTACAATCTCTGGAGGTTCTATACCATTTGTGCTATCTATTCCATCATTATCCTCTCCAAAAACAAATATACTCCCTAACTCCAGAACAGTGATCAACAAAGCAACAATAAATTTCTTCATCCTCTTTCACCCACTTGAATTATTCTTTTAATTTAAGACTAAAATTTCAAATAATCCAACCCTTCACTTTAATCATACACTTTTCCATATGATTTTCAACTGTTTTTTTAATTGGCTTCAAATATACATTGATAAAGTATTACAGAGAAAACCTTCTGCTATTTCTTTTTATGTTTTTGAAGGTGAATATAGAGAAGAGTTTGTGGAAATTATTGGCAATTTTTAATTAAAAAAACGCCCATGTTGGGCGCCTTTTCAGAAATTATTTTATTACTTTTATCCATTCTCCATCCCAACTAAGTTGGGGAGAGAAAGTCTTAATTTTCGATAGATGCTATATTTTCTTGTGATGTTTTTGGTTCTTTTATTGGTTTTTTTAAATCAATTCCTAAAAATTGACTCATATAGAGATTGTAGTAAAAGCCTTCATTTTTCATTAGTTCTTCGTGATTACCAGTTTCTACAATGGAACCGTGATCCATTACTAAGATCGTGTCGGCATTCCTGATTGTAGATAATCTATGAGCAATTACAAAGCTTGTTCGCCCTTCCATCAATTTTTCCATAGCTTGTTGTATTAATGTTTCTGTACGCGTGTCCACAGAGCTTGTTGCCTCATCCAAGATCAAAATTTTGGGGTCTGCAAGGAAAGCCCTTGCGATGGTTATCAATTGTCTTTGACCTTGTGATAGGTTCGAAGCTTCTTCATCTATTATTGTGTCGTAACCATGGGGTAATGTTCTCACGAAATGATCTACATACGCCGCTTTAGCAGCTTGTATGATCTCTTCATCAGAGGCATCTTCTTTACCGTATGCGATGTTTTCTTTTATCGTGCCTCCAAAAAGCCAGGTATCTTGAAGGACCATACCAAAGTTTTTTCTGAGATCTGATCTTCTCATTTGCCTAATGTCAACACCGTCTAAGGTGATTCTTCCATCTGTAACATCGTAGAATCTCATTAGAAGGTTTACAAGTGTTGTTTTTCCTGCACCTGTTGGTCCAACTATCGCTACATTTTCCCCAGGATGAACAACTAAGTTTAAGCCTTCTATCAAAGGTTTGTTAGGGTCATAACTGAAAGATACATTTTCAAACGCTATTCTTCCTTCTACTTCAGGTAATTCTACAGGATCGACTGGATCAGGAACTTCGTCCTCTTCATCTAAGAATTCAAATACTCTTTCGGCAGAAGCGATAGTTGATTGTAAAATATTTATAATATTAGCAGTTTGAACTATCGGTTGGGTAAACATTCTTGAATACTGGATGAACGCCTGTACATCTCCAAGTGTCATCAGACCGTTTGCTACTCTGAGTCCTCCGATAACACTGACAGCAACGTAGTTAAGATTGTTTAGAAAGGCTATTGCTGGTCTTATTATGCCTGATATGAATTGAGATTTGAAACTTGCTTGGTATAACCTGGTGTTTTCTTTGTCGAATGTTTCTTTAGCTTCTTTTTGTTTGTTGAAAACTTTTACAATGTTATGACCTGAATATGTTTCTTCTACATGACCGTTGAGTTTTCCCGTGCTGTCCCACTGCGTTTCAAATTGTTTCTGAGATTTTTTTACGATGAACATTGTTACAATTAGAGATAAAGGAATCAGCGTCAAGGCTATTAAGGTGAGCAAAGGACTTATCGTTAGCATCATAACGATGACACCGATTATAGTCACAGTAGCTGTTATGATCTGTATTAACGTTTGTTGAAGCGTTCTTCCTATGTTATCAATATCGTTGGTCACTCTACTGAGAATATCACCGTGGGAATGACTGTCAAAATATTTAAGTGGAAGTTTTGCTAGTTTGTTGTCAACTTCTTTTCTGAGCCGATAGATGGATTTTTGAGAGACACCAGCCATCATATATCGCTGTAGCCAATTAAAAAGGGCTGATAATCCATAAATTACCAAGAGGGTTAATAAGATTTGTACGAGTTTGTTATAATCCACTCCCTGGCCTGGAATTATGTTCATTGGCCCAATCATTTCAGCAATTTGATCATTGCCTGAGAGTTTAAGCATTTGTATAGCTTCTTCTTTTGTCATATTTTCAGGCATATTTTTACTTATTATACCTTCGAATAACACATTGGTGGCGTTCCCTATTATCTTAGGGGCTGTTATCATAAAGATTGTAGCAAGAACGGCAAAAGAAACAACGAACAAAATAGGTACTAATTGAGGTTTTAAATATCCAAGTAATCTTTTTAAGGAACCCCAAAAATTTTTTGGTTTTTCCCCAGGAGTTGCTCCTCCTGGCCTTCCCATTCCCATCCCCATAGGTCGATTGGTTGAACTTTTAGAAGTTTTTGTGTTATTGGGACTCATGCGGTTTCCTCCTCTGGTAACTGGGATTTTACAAGCTCTCTATAGACTTCACATGATTGCATAAGTTCTGAATGTTTTCCTTGTCCTTCTATCGTTCCATCGTCGTTTAGAACGATTATTAAGTCTGCATTAAGTATGGTACTTACCCTTTGAGCTACTATTATAACTGTGGAGTTTTTAGTCTCTTCCTTTAGGGCTTCTCGAAGGTTGGCATCGGTTCGATTATCCAAAGCTGAGAAACTATCGTCGAATATATAGATCTTTGGTTTTTTGACAATTGCCCGTGCAATCGATAAACGTTGCCTTTGACCACCGGAGAAGTTCGTTCCTCCTTGATCAACTGGAGCTTGTAGTTTGTCAGGTAATTCTTCTACAAAATCTTTCGCTTGGGCTATTTCTAAAGCATGCCACATTTCTTCTTCCGTTGCATCTTTCTTACCATATGCTAGATTGGAAGCTATCGTTCCACTGAATAGATAAGCTTTTTGAGGTACAAAACCTAGGGAGTCTCTAAGATTTTCCATCGACAGTTCTCTAATATCTACACCGTCGATTTCTATCTTCCCATCGGTAACTTCGTAAAAGCGTGGGATCAAGTTTATAAGAGTGCTTTTACCGCTTCCGGTACTACCTACAATTGCGGTAGTTTTGCCTGGTTTAGCCTCAAAAGAAATATTTCTTAATACAGGTCTCTCAGCACCTTCGTATTTGAATGTCACATTTTTAAAAGATACAGTACCTTCTTTACTTTTTAAAAGAACAGGATTGTCTGGTTCATTAATTGTAGGTTCAGTTTCTAATACCTCTTTGATACGATCGGCAGATGCTTCTGCACGAGGCCACATGACAAACATCATCATCGCCATCATTATTGATATGAGTATTTCCATTATATAGGTTAAGAAGGCTGTCAAGTTGCCTATTGGCATTGCCCCACTGTCTATTCGCATTGAACCGAACCAGAGAATGCTAACGGTTGAAAGGTTCATGATGAGCATTAGAAGAGGCATACCTAATGCTAATAATCTATTTACTTTTATGGAGGTTTGCGTTAAGTCGTCATTAACTTTATCGAATCTTTTTTCTTCACTTTTTTCTTTCACGAAAGCTCTGATGACGCGTACGCCCATTAATTTTTCTCGCAGAACACGGTTGACGTTATCGAGCTTTACTTGCATGCTTCTAAAAAGTGGGATTGCCTTACGCATTAAGAAGAATACAACCATTCCCATCACTGGAATTATCACTAAAAGGGAAGTAGAAAGGACAACGTCTTGGCGAATAGCCATAATAGCGCCACCTATTGAAATTATAGGTGCAAGGATCATCACATTCAACATTATTAATACCAACATCTGAATTTGGTATACATCATTCGTGTTTCTTGTTATCAACGAGGCGGTTCCAAATTTGTCTATATCGTTTTGAGAGAAACTAAGCACCTTATAGTAAAGATCTCTGCGTAAGTCCTGCGCAAATTTTGCAGAGATTCTTGAGGCAAAAAATGTGGCCCCTACAGCTGCACCAACGAGTAATAGGGAAAATAACAACATCTTTCCTCCGGCTTGTATGATATAATTGAGGTCTCCTTTGGCAACACCGTTGTTGATAATGTCTGCATTTAAGTTTGGTAGGTATAAGTTTGAGACGGCTTGAACGGTGAGTAAAACCAATGTCAAAATTACTTCTTTATAATACTGTTTTAAATATTTGCTTAGTATGGTTCTCATCCTTGATCTTCTCCTTTTTGTAAATGTTTTGATAGGTTGTTGGATATTTTTTTTAGTAACTCGTTAAATGTGTTGAGTTCTTCATCTGATAACCCTTCAAAGCTGTATCTCACCATCTTTGAAAAGGATGTTTTTAAATTTTTTATTTCTTCTTCTCCGGCTTCAGTTAAGTAGATTTGAAGAGTACGCATGTCATTTGGATCGGATTGGCGGAGTATGAGCCCCATTTTTTCCAACCTTTTGAGAATCAACGAAACGGTTGGAGGAGCAACATTCATGAGCTTTGCAAGATGTATTTGACTTATTCCAGGATTTTTCGAAATATGCCATAAGCAAACTCCTTGCCCTGGATAGACATCTTTTTCTGCCATGATCTTAAAATTTAACTGTCTTTGTAGGTTCATCACTTGAAAGAATTGTTGGACAACGTTGATCGTTGATGGATTGAGTTCATCAAAAGGGAAATCTTCTGTGCAAAGTGTTTTGTCTTTCATTTCTTTTCTCCTCTTCTTTTCTCTTATAGTTAGATTGCAGCTTTTAGAAATTCTAAAACTTGGTGTTAGCGCCGGACGTTAAGGGGTAAACCCCTTAAGATCCCCAAATTCGCGTAACATCATTTGCATACGTCATTTGCGAAGCAAATGAGGGTATGGAAATTATTCTAAAACAATTACAAAAAGACGTTTTGCACGAAGCAGCAAAAAACTTTTTGCATAAGGCTGCAAAAATACATCGTTTGCACAATCCAGCAAACGCTTCCCACCCGTGAGGAAAAGAGTTTTTATTAGCGCCCTTTCACC